>CAYSEL010000064.1:0-19556 GCA_964430035.1 uncultured Candidatus Bathyarchaeia archaeon | reverse complement strand
GGAGAAAAGAAATTGATTATATTTTATTTTGCGATCGATTTTGGTTGTTTTTATAGTCTTAACCACTTATCTTGGCTCTTCGGCGTTTGATTGCAGACCATAGACAATAACATTGGGTATCACAAAAATTTAAATGCTCATGCTGCTTCTAAGATTTTCTTTGGAGTTGAAGGAGACGTCTTGAGAAGATTTGAGGAAGACTTAGACGTTTTGGTAAAAAAACTCTGTGAGAAGGAAGATGAAAAAGTTTCGAAAGAAATTGTTAGGTTGAAGGATCATCTCGTATCTTTGAACAGAAGGAACCTTGTAAAGATTAATCATTCCGTCATGGAACTTGTTTGCGCGAAATACTTGATATTAGCCGGATATACTGTTGAGGTAGAAAAAGTTCTGAACAATATTTCATGCGACATCTACTGTTTTAAGGGTTTGGGCTCTTTAATAATAGAGGTAGAGACGGGATTTGTGCCTCCGGAGCATGCGTTAGATCCTTCTACTTACATCAAAGCAAGAATAGCCAGTAAGATCACACGATACAGCGGCTACGCTGAGAAATTTGGTCTGGCGGTTCCGCCGCATTATATTATGCCTATTCATCCAGCTCTGATAAAGCCTCCCCGTTATCGCTGTAAAGAAGAGATAAAAGAGATAAAAGCCTCGTGTGACCTTTACTACAACAGTCCGCCCGTGAGTTTTGAAGAGATAGAAAACGCGCGTATCCATGCAGTCTTTATTATAGATGTAGATAGCGGTGAAGTTAAAGAGATGGAGCCAATCGAATACGTAGAGAAAATACGGCCTATACTTGCTTGAAGTCGAAAATAAGTGGCTAAAGGAAGAAGATTGTTGAATAAAACCGTATGAGCACGCAAGCCAAATATAGTGAATTTCCAAAATTGTTAAGAATCTTACTACAGAATAAAAACTGTATATTCCAAAGTGGGTTAAAACCTCAAAAAGAGGCTTAAAAATTGAAAGTTTACTTTAGTATTTGTGGTTTAGGGCTTGGGCATGCTGGTCGATGCATTCCAATAGCGAAGAAATTAGTCGAAAACGGGGCTGAAGTTTTGTTCTCAAGCTATACAGATGCTGTAGAATATATTAAACAGGAAGGTTTTCCATTAGCCCAGTCTCCTCCGATCGGATTTAGGGTTAAGCCAGATGGATCTGTAGATTTTAGACAGACGGTGGCTAATCCTGGACCATTTCTTGCGTCTGTAACGCTTATGCATCAAGTTGAGGTTGAGATCAAATATATAAGGGCGTTCAAACCGGACGTCGTTGTCTCAGACTCGCGTGTCTCACCGCTTCTGGCGGCTAAGATGCTTAAGATCCCCGATGTGTGCATCCTTAACCAGTTTCAAATAATAATTCCACGCAGGTCAAGGCTCTTAAGGCTTGCAAAACTTGTCGATACCGGCGCCTTGGCTCTAGTCGGGAAAATTTGGACAAGCGGAGCGGCACATCTAATGATACCGGATTTTCCTCCCCCATATACATTGTCAGCTGGGAACCTAAGAATACCCCGTACTTACCAGAAAAGGGTGAGGTTAATAGGTCCAATACTGCCTGTTAATCCTGGAGAGTTGCCTTCCAAAGAGGATCTTAGAAAAAAACTTGGCTTCAAAAATGATTTGCCTCTAATTCTGGTCCTTATTAGTGGTCCCGCTCAAGAGAGGGCTTACATAACCGAGATTCTGAAGAATATCGTTATAGATTTTCCAGAAGACTATCAAATCGTAATGTCACTTGGGTCTGCTGGAGCTTCCACTGAACTATTCCGAAAAAGAAATGTAGCCATTTATAGTTGGATTCCAAACAGGTTCGAGTATCTGAAAGCTTGCGATCTAATAATTTCAAGGGCTGGGCATGGAACACTAACGCAGGGAATCAGCTATGGGAAACCTATGATTCTTATCCCTACGCCAAACCATACCGAGCAGATGAATAACGCGCATAGGGTTAAAGAGTTAGGCACAGCTGAAGTTCTGGAACAGAAAGACGTAAACCGAGAGTCACTTATTGAGTTAGTCGAGAAAATGTTGAAGTATGAAAGTTATAAGAAAAAGACGGAGGAAGTTCAAAGGGCGATCTCTGGGTTAAATGGATTAAAGAGCGCTGTAGAAACCATCATACAAGTAGCCGAGAACAAAAGATAATGCAAATCAGCTCCGGTTTTTTTAACCCTTATACTCTAAGGCGAGCACATAAATCTCAGCGCTTTCAGCTCTGCTGGCTTTAGGCTTGAAGACTCTTACGCTAGAGAAGTATTTCTTTACCTGATTAAGATATGAATTGAACATCTCGCCCATGAAGACTTTCACAAAAAAATATCCTTTAGGACCCAATATGGAAACAGCGATTTGTAAAGAACATTCAGCCAGCTCTATCTGTCGGGCATGGTCCACTTCCCATACTCCTGAAATGTTCGGCGAAACATCTGAAAGGACGACATCAGCCAACCTTGGAAGAACTGCTTTAATCCTCCTGGTTATTTCTGGATCTTTCACGTCGCCCACTATTGTATAAACGTTTGGGAAGCCTAAGGGTTTAATTTTGACTAAGTCTAAGCCGAGGACAAAGCCTTTATCGCCCACGATCTCTCTGGCTACCTGCAACCAACCTCCTGGAGACGCACCTAGATCAACGACAACATCGCCTAATTTAATGAAATTATATTTTTTTACGGCCTGCAAAAGTTTGAAGGATGCACGGGACCTATAACTTTCTTCTTTTGCTTTTCTATAAAAATAGTCTCTTCTTCGTCTTCTCAGCCACTCTTTCGACAATTAGTTGCCACCGGAAGGGTTTGTCTCTTGCAGAGCAGAGTCAAGTATCCACTGCGTTAACCTCTCACAGTCGTTTGGAGTCACTTTCCCTCCGGCTTCGCATCTTTGACTTTCTGAGCAAGTCAAGCAAGGGCAAGATAGAATTGAGTTTATCGTGACAGGTTGTCTCTTAGAGTACAACCTGTAAGTCCATCTTCCGTCTGAGAGAGCACGTTCACGGTGGATGAGACCTTTCTTTTCCAGTTTAATCGATATGCGTGATCCTTCCCTACTGCTCGCCTTCATCTTCCGCCAAAGTTCGGACTGAAGAAGCCCATTCTCTCCAGAGTTTATAATCAACTGTAGAGCTTTCTGTTCAAGATCGTTTTGTTTGGGCATCGAAATCTCCTCTAAATCTTTTTCCTTTAATATAATGTTGTGTTAATCGCAAATAAAAACATAGAGGGAAACAACTGAAAACTAAGCGCGACAATTTACCTTTAAATATCTATCGCTGGCTTATATTTCGCTCATCAACATATTCTTTAAGAATCTCCTACTTTATAATTGCTTGTATGGAGGATGGCTACTGCCTAGGGATTGAGAGTACAGCAGATGATTTCGGAGTGGGGATTGTATCGTTCAGCGGCAAGGTTTTAGCCAACGTAAGTGAAACATATACCCCAGCAGAAGGGGGCATACACCCAAGAGAGGCAGCTAGACATCATGCAATGGTTGCTGGAAAGGTAATAGGCGAAGCCCTGCAAAGGTCAGGATTGAAACCGGACGATCTAGATGTTATAGCGTTTTCGCAGGGACCGGGACTTGGACCCTGTTTAAGAACTGGAGCAACAGCAGCACGAGCTTTAGCGTCATATCTGAAACTTCCTCTGGTAGGCGTAAACCATTGTGTTGCTCATATAGAAGTTGGGAAGCTTCTCTGCAAAATGAAGGATCCAGTAACTCTCTACGTTTCGGGGGGAAACACAATAGTTTCAGCTTTTGAGGCTAAGAGATATCGTGTCTTTGGCGAGACGTTAGACATAGCCATCGGGAATTGTCTTGACACCTTCGCAAGAGAAGCTGGATTTAGACCTGAGAAGGGAAAACCCTTCGGAAGAGTTATTGAAGAACTAGCTTCGCAAGGAAAGACGCTCATTCCTTTACCTTACACCGTTAAGGGCATGGACCTCTCCTTCAGCGGTCTGTTAACGGCAGCAATTGCGCTCCTACATGAACAGAGATATAGACTTGAAGATATCTGCTTTAGTTTACAGGAGATTGCATTTTCGATGTTGACAGAAGTGACTGAAAGAGCTCTCGCTCATACCGAGAAAACGGAGGTCCTATTGACTGGAGGTGTCGCCGCCAATAAGAGGCTTCAATCAATGTTAGAAATTATGGCAAAGGAACATAATGCTGAGTTTCACATTGTGCCTAAAGAGTATGCGCTAGATAATGGGGCGATGATCGCTTGGACAGGAGTTCTCTGCTTCAAGCACTCAATTATAATCCCGGTTGAGAAGAGTTTCGTCAAGCTTAAGTGGCGGCTTGACGAGGTTGAAATTCCATGGGTTGAAGATGAGAATGTTGATTAAAAAGGGTGCGGAAGCTAGCCTTTACTTGGAAGAGTTATATGGCAGGAAGGTGATCGTTAAGAGAAGACTCCCAAAATCCTATCGTCTGCCCGAAATCGACAGAGAAATACAAGAATACAGGACGAAACATGAGCCTCAGCTTATGCATAGGGCTAAGGAAGCGGGAGTGCCGACACCAGTTATTTTCCTGATTGATCTAAAAGAAGCAACAATTATAATGGAGTTTGTTGAGGGAAGGCAGGTCAAACAGGTCCTTGATGACTTTTCAAGAGAAGAAAGAATAAGCTTATGCCGACATATTGGGGAATTGATTGGTAGACTACATAAAAGTGGCATAGTGCACGGAGACTTAACAACATCGAATCTAATTCTTACTCCTCTGGACAAAATTGTCTTCATTGATTTTGGGCTGAGCGAGCAGACTAAAGAGGTAGAGGCGAGAGGTGTGGATCTGCATCTCATGAAAAGGGCTCTCACCAGTACACATTATAGGTATGCTGATGAATGCTTCAAGGCTGTCATGGAGGGTTATGAAAAGGTTATGGGAAATAAAGAAGCTTCTGAAGTTATGAACAAAATTATGGAGATAGAAAGGAGAGGGAGATACGTTTCTGAAAGGTAATGCTGGAGGGTTTCTATAGATGCTAAGGAGGAAGAGTTTTCCATGGGGCAAACTAATTTTCTTCGCAACCACAAATACTCACAAATTCAAAGAAGCAAATGAAGTTCTGCGAGAGTACGGAATCTCTGCGGTGATGTTGAAAATTAAAACATTAGAGGTTCAAGCCGATGACATTGAGGTTGTTGCCATGGAAAGCGCTTCAGAAGCATTTAAGAAATGTTGCTTACCCTTAATTGTCGAGGATGCTGGTCTCTTCATAGACGCATTAAATAATTTTCCTGGTCCGTACTCCAGTTACGTTTATAGAACCATAGGTATAGACGGCATTCTCAAACTTTTGGAAGGGAATGAAGAGAGGAAAGCCCGTTTCAGATCTGTGGTTGCCTTCTGTGATCACAAGGGAAACCTAAAGTGTTTCCACGGCGTGGCTGAGGGTAGAATTACAAAGAAACCTATGGGTAGTTCAGGTTTTGGTTTTGACCCGATTTTCGAGCCATTTGAATGCGTCGGCAAGACGTTTGGTGAGATGTCTATAAAAGAAAAAAATAGATTTTCTCATCGTGCCCAGGCATTGAGAAGTTTCGCGAGGTGGTATAAGTCGGAATTTGAATCTCGCATCTAATCATTACCTTTTTTATTTTGTAATTATTTCGTTCAACACCCTAATAAAAAGTGTCAAATACTTCACCATCGAAGTTTATTGACCTTCTAAAGATATGCTCCGTAAGGTTTTGGCAAAGACCTCGACAAAGCTTTTAAATATTGGATTTCTTGTTTAGAAAGACTCTGACGGAGGATAAATAGTGCCTAAGAAAGAAAAAGGAAAATCGCATTCTACTCGTCCATTAAGCAAGAGAGCTCCGAGATGGTTTAGATATGCGCCTGAAGAGGTCGAAGCATTAGTTGTTAGACTTGCAAAAGAAGGTAACCCGCCTAGCAAGATCGGCATAATTCTACGTGACCAGTATGGGATTCCTTTAGTCAAAGTTGCCACGGGAAAAAATATCAATGAAATACTGAAGAAGAACAATTTGGCGCCATCTCTACCGGAGGACCTCGAAGTTTTGCTAAGAAAAGCTGCTCGTCTCCGCATCCATGTTGAGAAACACAAGGCAGATAAATATAACAAAAGAGCTATTCTCCTCGTTGAGTCCAAAATTCATCGTTTGTCAGAGTATTATAAGCGGAAAGGTATACTGCCTCAAGACTGGAAGTATACGCCCCTAGCTCTCTCCATAACGTAGATTGGGGTTTCTTTTCATGGCAGCCGTAAATGAAAAGGTCAAAGCCTTACTGGATGAATGTGAGAAGGCTGCCAAGAGAATTTTAGAGCACGCCGAAGATAGGGGAAGTTTCCTTATCATTTCTCATAGAGATGCAGATGGGTTATCTGCAGCTGGAATTTTAGGAACTGCATTATTAAGAGTTGACGCGTCCTTTAGGATTCGAATTGAGAGGTGGATGGACGAAAAAGTTGCAGATGAGATTGCATCTGAAAAAGATTTTTTCATAATCATGAGTGATATGGGCGGCGGAAGTCTAGACATCATAAAAGAAAAGATCAAAGGCAAAACCTTGGCTATTCTTGACCATCACCAGACTGCAAGCGTGCACGATGAATCGATTGTACATGTGAATCCTTCACTGGTAGGTATAGATAGTGCGCTGGACATAAGCGGGGCAGGAACAGCCTATCTCACGGCTAAGGCAATTTCGGAAAGGAACGTTGACTTGGCTCATCTTGCGGTAGTTGGAGCTTTAGGTGACCTTCAAGACAAATATGAGGGTCGGAAGCTGGGGGGCGTAAACAGCTTAATCGTAGAAGACGCTGTAAAAGCGGGCTATCTTGAGGTAGAGACTGACATCCTCCTATTTGGGAGAGAGACGAGACCCATCCATAAGGCATTAGCATACACTTCCACCCCCTTCATCCCTGGATTAAGCGGAGAAGAAGACAAATGCTTAGCATTCCTTACTCAACATGGCATAACGCTCAAAAAGGATGAGAAATGGCGCGCATTAAGAGACCTCTCGTTTGAAGAAAAACAGAAAATTTTTTCATCACTGTCTGAATATCTCGCCTCAATGGGGTACAAAAGCGAAGTTGCAATGAGCCTCTTAGGTGCAGTATACGTCCTTACACGTGAGGAAGCTTGGACTCCTCTTCGCGATGCTAGGGAATACGCCTTGTTGCTGAACGCAACTGGAAGAACTGGGAAGGCCGGTCTAGGCGTAGCTATTTGCATGGGAGACCGTGGCAAATGTCTCGAAGAAGCGAGTGCAGCCTTGGAAGAGTATAGGCAGATTATTACATTTTGTCTTAAATGGTTGAATGCAAATCCAGATCGGATTGAAGAGATGGAAAATATCTATGTGGTGCATGGCGGACAGACAATTGACGAGAAAGTAATAAGCGCAATCTCAACGATTCTATCTACAAACATGCCGAAGATTGAAAAACCATTAATCGCTTACTCTCTTGTTCCGGAAGAAAATCTCGCTAAGTTTTCAGCTCGAACAGTCGAAGCATTAACAAGCAGAGGATTCAATCTAGGAGAAATAATGCGCATCGCCGCTGAGAAGTTCTCTGGAAACGGTGGAGGACATAACATCGCTGCAGGCGCCCATGTTCCGATAGACCGAAAGGACTCCTTCATCAAATATGTTGATGAACTTGTGAAGATTAATTTACAGAGGCTGAAAAAGGATGGAAGCTAGAATAACGCTTTCTTACAGAAGCCAAAAATATGCAAAAGCCATATTAGATGCTGTTTCTCCTGACAACATCAAGACGCCTAAAAACCTTTTAGTGAAAACCATTAGAAAAAATAACCGAGTATCGACATCGATAATTTATGAAGGAGAAAATATTATGACTTTTCTCTCTACGATTAATGACTTTTTAAGTTGTGTTTCAGCTGCTGAAAAATCTCTATTAGCCGTCAAGAAGATGAGAAAGATGGAGAAACTGCAGCTTGAATAAACTAACTTTTCAAGGCTTCACCAGCCTGCTCTCTTAGGCTTTATGAAAGCCTTCCAAAAAAGGAAAGCCGTAGGGACTTTTAAAGAGTAATATCTCGGTATAGACGAGAAAACTTTTCTTAGGGGTGTCTTAAACTTGCAACCTTGCCAAAGAGCGATTGCCGTTACCACGGAAACGTCAATCAGCAGTAGGAGAAAAGCGGAAATTACGTCTCCTAACAATAATAGGTAGGTGATTATGCCGAACCAAGCAATATAAGCAATATTTTCAATTAACATCCAAATAATCAATATCTTCATCTTCAAATTCAATTTTTTCCAGTATTTCTTCAATACTGGCCTCCACGAGAACCATCTGTAAGTTTGTCTCGTAAAGCTGACAAGAGATTTCGGCTCATTTGTATAGGCCACACCGTTAGGAATAAAAGCAATCTTTCCCCCTTCTACCTGAGCCCCCCATGTCAGATCCATGTCTTCCACCACAGTATCTGTTGGAATTCCATTCTTCTTAAGCCATTCAGTTCTCCAGATACTGCAACATCCAGGTGTCACAAATATTGCACCCACCTTCTCTTGTAATTTTTTGTAGGTTGATTGGCTGTGGAGATATTCGATGAGTCTGGATCTTTCAATGACGCCTTCAGTCTCAGTTGGTAACACTGTTCCAGAGGCAGCAATTATATCTTTTCGATGGAACACTTTTGAGACTTCTAGAAAATAGTCTTTGTCTAAGAAAGTGTCAGCGTCCACAATTGCAGTAAGAGGAGTCTGAAGAATTGGCAAAACTTTGCTGATTGAGGCTGCTTTCCCAAGATTCTCAAAATTCCTAAAGATTCTGATATTACCGTATTCTCCCCATAGCCTACCTAATATAGTAGGGGTTTCATCAGTGCTTGCATCGTCTATAACTATTACCTCATAAACTGGATGAGTCTGCTTCTCAATGCTTCGGATGCATCTCTCTATTGTATCTCCGCCATTTCTTACTGGAACTATTACCGAAATGCCTGAGATAGGTTTCGAGGAGGCTACAGAAGTCCCGTCGAAGAGCAATCCTAGCAAAGACAGAGGCACAAAATGGGCTTCGCCGAGATACATTGACACTTCCTTCTTTTTTCTTCAAGGTGTTTTTCACCTAGCCTTTTTAAGCAGTATTAATATGCAGTTAATAAGAGGGCTTTTAACTGGCGATAAATAACGAACTTATGAAAAATAATTTTGAACTGAGATTGCGTCCACGTAGTTAATGAAGGGTAATGTTTTTTAGTTTCGATTCTTTACTTTCAAGAGAAAAGGAAATAGTTGAAAAAATAATTGTGATGGGGTGATAGATGTGTCTGTATTCGCTGTTCCGGGCGCTTATGACCGTGCGATAACAGTCTTCTCCCCGGATGGGCGCCTGTTTCAGGTAGAGTATGCGCTTGAGACTGTGTATAGAGGCCCCACAATCATAGGTATAACCTGTCGAGAAGGTATTGTGATAGGGGCTGAAGAAAAGATTGAATCAAAACTGCAGGATCCAAATTTCAGCCAGAAGATATATGAGGTCGATGAGCATCTCGGAGCGGCTGTTGTTGGTATAAGTTCGGATGCAAGGATTTTAATTGATGAGTCGAGAGTCTACTCTCAAAGCAATCGACTGCTCTATGACGAAGCGGTCGACGTGGAAATGGTTACTAAAAGGATAGGGGACCTAATGCAACTTTACACTCAACATGCGGGAGTTAGACCATTCGGTGTCTCCATAATATTTGGAGGTGTCGATAAGACTGGAGCAAGATTATTCACAACAGATCCCAGCGGTTCCTATAGGGCTTACAAGGCTGTTGCGATAGGAATCGGAAGAGAAACGTGTGAAAGCATTCTTAGGGAGGAGTACCGTGAAGACCTCACATTAGAAGAAGCAATAAAATTGGTGGTTAAATGCTTAGCAAAGTCCATTCAGGCAAGAGAAGAGCAGACAAGAATAAAGATCGCGACTATTCCTATGGAAACGAAAAAGTTCAAGATGACCCCCGATGAAGAAGTGCAAAGATACTTAAAGGAAGTTATGGGCAGTGGAGTATGATGAGTAAAGGCTACACGGTGGCGAGGATAAACATAGATGGAAAGACCTTTGAGCTTCTTGTTAAGCCTGAACCAGCCTTGTTATACCGTGAAGGCAAATCTATACCACTCTCGGATATTCTGGTTACAGAGACAGTCTTTAGTGACGCTAATAAGGGTCTTAGGGTCTCTGACAAAGAACTTGAGCAAGCATTTAAAACCCTAGACATACAAAAAATAGCGCAAACAATACTCAGAAAGGGCACGTTGCAGCTAACAGCTGAACAGAGACGTCGCATGATTGAGGATATGCGTAAGCAAATAGTCGCTTTTATCTCGCGGAATGCTGTTGACCCTAAGACTAAACTCCCGCATCCTCCGGCACGAATAGAGCAAGCACTAGAACAGGTTCGTTTCTCAGTAGATCCTTTCAAAAATGTTGAGGAACAAGCTAACGAAGCAATCAAGCTTATACGTTCAATCTTACCTATAAGCATTGAAAAGATTTCCGTCTCGGTACACATTCCCTCACAGTACGCTAGTAAAGCCTACGGAGCTGTTAAGTCCTTTGGAACAGTGAAAGGAGAGTCTTGGCTCAGCGACGGATCATGGACAGCAACTGTTGAGATCGCTGCAGGATTTTACGGTCCCTTCTTGGAAAAAATAGGAGAGATTACCCGAGGCACTCTTGAAGTTAAAATCTTAAAGTGACCGAAGGTGGGTTTAAGAGTTGCCATTATTTTATGAGAATAGGCAAATTGTGACGCCTGGCGATTTATTGGCTGAAGGAGATTATGTTGCGGGAAACAACACGTATAAGCATGATTCTAAGATTTACGCAAGTAGGCTTGGTCTCGTCGAATATAAAGGAAAAAATGTACAAGTTGTGGCTTTAAACAATTTTTATGTCCCGTCCATCGGAGATTTAGTGATCGGAAAAATCGTCGAGGTTAACCTTCATGGATGGACCGTGGACATTAACTCCCCGTACTCCGCGATTTTGAAGGCTTCAGAAGCATTTAACAAACAGTTTAGACCACAAAAGGATGAACTCTCTGAATTCCTAGATATAAATGATCTAATTCTTGCAAAGGTTATAGCTTTCGATAGGGCGCGTGACCCGAGCTTAACCATTCGTGAACCGGAACTAGGTAAAATATCATACGGTCAAATTGTCAAAGTTTCCCCTGCAAAGATTCCGAGAATTATTGGGCGAAAGGGATCGATGATCACAATGTTGAAGAAGGAGACAAATTGCAACATCACAGTCGGCCAGAACGGTCTAATATTAATCTCAGGCAAAAACCGTGAAGATGAAAGAATAGCTATATCAGCAATCAAGAAGATTGAACAGGAAGCCCATACTTCCGGGCTTACAGACCGCGTAACTGAGATGATTAGGAAAGAAAGGGGTGAGAGGTAAAAAATGGGTGAAACCGCCAAATTAATCGATGAGAATGGAATAAGAATAGATGGAAGAAAGGTAAATGAATTAAGGCCTATAAAATTGGAGGTTGGAGTGTTGAGTAACGCTGATGGGTCTGCCTATATTGAGCAGGGCAAGAACAAAATTCTCGCTGCAGTCTACGGTCCAAGGGAAGTTCATCCACGACATCTTGCCTTGTCTGACCAAGCATTGTTGAGATGCAGATATCACATGGCACCATTCTCCGTTGAGGAAAGAAAGTCCCCCGCCCCATCTAGACGTGAGGTTGAACTCTCAAAAGCGATTCGAGAAGCCCTTGAACCGGCAATATTTTTGGAAAAGTTTCCTAGAACTTCTATTGACCTGTTTATTGAAGTTTTGCAGGCGGATGGAGGAACAAGATGCGCAGGGATTACAGCCGCATCACTAGCGTTAGCTGATGCTGGCATACCAATGCGTGACCTTGTCGCTGCATGTGCAGCTGGAAAGGTAGACGGGCATTTAGTGGTGGATTTGAATGATGCTGAAGACAAGGATGGAGAGGCGGATGTACCAGTTGCGTACATGCCGAACTTTAACGCAGTTGCCCTGCTTCAAATGGATGGTCTGCTAACGATTGAGGAATTTCAAGAAGCGATAGAGCTTGCATTACAGGGATGTAGACAGATATATAGTCTCCAGAAGGAAGCTTTAAAAGCCAAATACATAGCGATTAAAGAGGAAGCAGCGGAGATTGAGGAAGAGTGACATCGATAATGATCTCACGCCTAAGACAGAAGCAGATCGCCCAATTAATCGCAAGTGGAAAAAGACTTGATGGAAGAGGATTAACAGATTATCGCCCAATTCAGATAGAATCTGGCATAATTGAGAAGGCTGAAGGATCTGCAAGAGTTCGATTAGGCAAGACAGAGGTCATGGTTGGGGTGAAGATCGGGTTTGGTGAGCCGTTCCCGGACAGACCAAACGAAGGGGTTCTCACCGTCAACTCAGAGTTTGTGCCCTTGGCTTCTCCAGAGTTTGAAGCTGGACCACCCAGTGAAGAATCTGTCGAACTTGCCAGAATTGTTGATCGCGGAATCCGCGAGTCCAAGGCGATAGAACTTGAAAAACTATGCCTTATACCCGGAAAGAAAGTCTTCGTAATCTTCATTGACATTTATGTTCTTAACCATGACGGCAATCTCATCGATGCTTCAGCAATAGCTTCACTTGTAGCCCTTATGAATTCTAAGGTTCCCAAGTTTGAACTGAAAGATGACGGGGAGGTTGTAAAAAAACCAGGTTTTGAGCCTTTACCAATTAGGAATTATCCTATTGCAGTAACATTCGCTGACATAAGTGGTAAGCTTGTTGTAGACCCTTGGCTTGACGAAGAGGAGGTTCTGAATGCTCGGTTAACGATGAGTTTCGACAGGGATGGGAGGCTATGTGCAATTCAGAAAGGAGGTTCTGGAATGCTTACCCCACAACAGGTTATCGAAGCTTCGATCATAGGAAGGGAAAAAGCAGAAGAGCTAAGAAAATTGGTGGTGAAGAGTTGAATGGGACGAAAGAAAAGATTGAAGAAGATGGGACCTGCAGGTGGATTAGGCGTAAGATACGGCGCGACACCAAGGAAGAGATACATCGAAGTCATCAGCAAAATAAAGGATAAAAGCATTTGTCCGCAATGTAGTTCTGAAAAAGTCAAAAGAGAAAGCGTGGGAATATGGGTTTGCGCTAAGTGCGGTTTCAAGTTTGCCGGCGGAGCCTACGTCCCAGTCACAAAGCTCGGCGTCACCGCCGATCGAACGGCAAAGAGCAAATAAGAAATTATTAGCCTAACAGAAAAAATCCTACTTGTTTTTAGCCATGATTTTTCTAACTACGTCACGCCGACCGACTCCGAGATTAAGGACACTTTGCCGAGACCTCAGCGACTCGATACCAGGCGTGAAGAGGGTGAACAGGGGAAAGATGAGCTTTACCGGTCTTATTGAAAAAGCAGTTGAGCTTGGCGCTAAAAAGGTTTTGATCGTGGATCGTGGTCAAGATGGGTGCGGAAAGCTCAGGTTCCTTAAAATAGAAGATAAGAGAGCAAAAGCAATACTGTCCATGCACATCAAAGGGTTTAAACTTCGAAGAGAGTTTAAAAAACCGGCAAGGACTGTTCGGCGAGTCTGTATAGATAGAAAAGGTGACTTAGGCTCTGATACGGAGAGGCTAAAAGAATTCTTGTCAGACTTCTTCAATCTGCCTATGGAGGACTTGAAAGAAACATTTAAGAAGTACGATGCATTTATACGTCTTTCAATTCAGCTTTCCAACTTAGTTAAATTTTCCTTCTACTCAATACCTGACGGCAGTGAGATCGGCCCTCGCCTAACAATCTTGAAGGTTGCGTGGAATATTTGACTGAGAAGTCTTCTGCAGTTGTTCGTATACGTCTTCCTTCCCTGAAGCAAGCAACAGTAATCGAGAGTTCTCTGAAACCTGAGGCTGAAAGCTTAAGGTCTAAACGTTCGAGAGTTCAGATCAAAAGAGAAGGGGTAACGCTTACGTTAATCTTTAAATCGAACGACACTTCTGCACTGAGAGCATCTATAAACTCTTTCTTAAGTTGGATACAACTCCTCTATGATACTTGTAATGTTTTGAATACTATGCCAAATGAAAAGGACAAAGGGTCTTGTATAACTTCGAATGATTGTTAAGGTTCTTCAGGTTTAATGAGTGAAAGATTTATCAATCTTTCACTTAATTCGCATATCCGAATTAAAGAAAAATATCTTGGATGGATGCGCAGGGTTGGTATTTAACCAATACTAGCAGACTCTTTAAAAGATTAAATTGCACTTTATTTAATTGCAAGGATGAAAATATGACCACAAATTCAAAACGCATATCTATGGAGAGAATACAAATTCTCTTTAATCTTGCCAAAAAAGTAGCCCCGGATAAACCAGAACTCGCAAATAGATATGTGGAGATTGCTAGAAGAATTGCTATGCGAACACAGATTCATCTTCCTCGCGAATATCAGAGGTATATCTGTAAACATTGCGGAAGGTTCATAATGCCTGGGACTGGTTTACGTGTGCGTCTCCAATCTCGAAGGGAGCCACATATAGTCTTTTCATGCATATACTGTAATGGAAAAGTGAGGATGCCTTTAAGAAGGAGAAAAAGAACGTAAACATAAAGGAAGGAAGTGCATGGAAAGTGAAGTTTTACACTCAAAAATGGGCGAAAGATAATAGTTCATGCAATGGCTGAGTAGAAAGATCCAAAGTAGAGCAGTTGCGGGGTCACGCTTGACTCTATACAAGGATAAGAAAACTAAAAAGTATTTATAAGACCCTCTGCAGAATAAGTCAAAACGATGTTTAGATATATGGAAGGAAAAAAGTATTGCCAACTCCGTATGATGTTCCCGCTGCTAAACTGATTGAGAGGCTTGCCCAGCACTTAAAGAATAATGTAGAGAGCATCAGGCCTCCCCAATGGGCACCATTTGTGAAGACTGGAACTTTCGCAGAGAGGGTACCTGAAAACACGGATTGGTGGTACATTCGCTGTGCATCGTTACTTCGAAAGATCTACCTTAAAGGTCCAGTAGGCATCAGTCATCTTCGTTCCATGTATGGTGGGAGGAAGGATAGAGGAACGAAGCCAGAGCATACTAGAAAAGGCAGCGGGGCGATCATATCCAAAGCTCTTAAGCAACTTGAAGAGGCTGGACTTGTTAAGACCATGAAGCAAAGAGGACGCGTAGTCACATCCGAGGGGAGAAGACTACTCGACTTTATCTCAACCGACATCAAAAAAGAATTAGAAAAGAGCATACCTGAACTGAAAAAATATTAGTTAGGTGACTGGCGATGAGCGAAGACGAGGAGCTCGAGTCATTACGAAAAAGGAGACTACTTGAATTGCAACAGAAGATCCTCCAAGAACAGCAGCAAGCGGAGGCAGAGAGGCAACTCGAAATACAGAAGCAAGCTTTGCTACGTAGGATCCTCACGCCTGAAGCGAGGCAAAGACTTACAAATCTAAAGATGATTAAGCCTGAATTTGCCTCTCAACTTGAGCTCCAGCTGATTCAAATCGCTCAGCAGGGAAGAATAGACCTTCCAATTGATGATGAGAGATTGAAGGAGATTCTAATTAGGCTACAGACTGATAAGAGGGAAATAAAGATTAGGAGAGCTTAACATGGCAAGGCACAAACCAGCCGCGAAGAAACGGAGGTTAATAAGGGCTGGCAGGCAAAGCAGAGCTGTGCCAGCATGGGTCATGGTTAAAACTCATGGTAAGGTAAGGGTTAGTCCTAAAAGAAGACATTGGCGTAGAACAAAGATAAAACCGTGAAGGAGGTCTTGAACCTTGATTGCAGAAGAGGCGTTAAGTGAAGAGAAGCCAGCGATTGAAAAAAGTGTGTCTGATAGTGAAACCGAACCTAAAGAGACTATGGAAGAAGTTGGTGAAGTGAAGGAGAAACCTTCTAAAGAAGAGAGAAAAGAAAAGGAGGAGGATATTGTTGAAGAACGCATTTACACTGTTCCTCTCCAAAGAGCTTGGATCGTTCCACGTAGTAAGCGCGGCGCAAAAGCTGTACGCGTACTTAGAGATTTCATAAGGAGGCATATGAAAGCTGATATGGATTCCATAAAGATTAGTAATGAAGTCAATGAGAAGATATGGGCTAGAGGCATTAAGAAGCCTCCGCGTAAAATTAGGGTGAGGGCAACCAAAGACTCAGAAGGCATCATAACTGTTCACCTTGCAGAGGGGAATTAGCCCTTTGCCAATCTTCTTGCTGGAAGTTTTTGGCAGTGCAAGCATAGGTGTCTTCATCAAGGTGACTGAAAGATTTGTTATTGTTCCAAGTCAACTTCCTGATAGCAAGGTAAGAAAAATTCGGGATTGGTTTAATATTGAAGTAATTAGGACTAACATAGGTGGGTCAATCCTCGTAGGCTCTTTAGTCTGCGCTAACTCTAAAGGAATAATCCTCCCTCACTATGTATGGGATGAAGAATTAGCAAATTTCAAGTCGCTTTCAGATATCAACATAACTATAGCTAACACGAAAAGGACAGCTTATGGAAACATGGTTGTAGCCAATGATTATGGCGCAATTGTTGATCCAAGACTGTCTAGAAAGGATGAAAAGTTAATCTCCGACTCTTTAGGTGTCGAGGCGGTTCGAGGAGAGGTTGCAGGTCTGCCCTATGTAGGCTCTTTGACAACCGCAACTAACAAGGGCTCAATGGTTCATCCAATGATTAGGCCCGAAGAAAAGGAACTGTTGAAGGATGTTTTAAAGGTTCCAGTAGAGGTGGGAACTGTTAATTGTGGAATACCTTATATAGCGACTGGACTCATAGGGAATAGTAAAGTTGTAATAGCTGGGTCCCTGACAACAGGACCGGAGCTTTTCATGATAGAACAAGCTTTAGGGGTGTATGAATGAAGTGAGTGAGGTTAAAGTTTACCTAATAAAAGGCATAATAAGGAAACCTAACTTTCTTACGACCTTTCGAAAGAAGGTTAGAGCTCTAAATTCGGAGGACGCGATAGAAAAGGTTTACAAGACTTTGGGAAGCAAGCATAAAGTCAAACGTTTCCATATAAAGATCGAGAAGGTCGAGTTGATCGAGAATGAGCAGAACATCGTCTGAACCTCAAGGAAGAACCTCCAAAACGACCGTTGAAAGCCCAGAAGAAGAGGTTAGAAGGCTGATTGTAGAACTTAGACTCCTTGAAGGAACTGCTGAAACTCTTCAGTCAAGAATAAACTTTTTGAATGATGCATTCGCTGAACTAAGCCTCACAAGCAAAACCTTGGAAGGGATCGAGAAGGAGAAAGTCGATGCACCTATCCTAGTGCCGATAGGCGGGGGATCATACATAAAGGCGAGTCTCACCGATGTCGACAGAGTAGTTTACGGCGTAGGCGCTGGAGTAGCAATCGAGAAGACATTAAAGGAAGCCAAAGAAGGCATAGCTAACCGTTTAGCCCAGATTGAAAGGACGAGGCAAACCTTAGAACAGCAATTGGCAGAGGTTCTGAATAAGATTCAGGAGGACCAGAATAGACTTCGAGAATTATCGGCCAGTCTCAGAAGCCGTGAGAGATAATTGAAAAATGTTCGAAAAGCTACGTGAAAATATTCAGAGCTTGATAAACAAAGTCTCCATGACTGAGCTAAAAAGTGAAGACTTACGCTCAGCACTATCGGAGTTTAAACTGACTTTAATAGAGAATGATGTTGCGGTTGTTGTTGCTGAGCACATATGCGAAGAGATTAAGAAGAGACTAATCGGGCAGAAAGTGAGTATATTAGAGGATAGGAAGAACATTGTTAAAAAAGCCATGCGTTCTATCCTCATCGAAACATTAGAAACACCAGAAAAAATAGACCTCACCGAGATAATTGATAGGAAAATGGCTGCGCGTGAGCCTTGCACCATAGTCTTTGTCGGAATCAATGGGACTGGAAAGACCACGTCGATAGCAAAGATGGCCTATTTTCTGCTTAAGAAAGGTTATTCTGTAGTTTCAGCGTGCAGCGACACTTTCAGAGCTGGTTCAATAGAGCAGCTCGAAACCCATTCCAGACGTCTGGGAATTCCCATGATTAAACATGGATACGGTGCAGATGCGGCCGCCGTAGCCTTTGATGCTGTGCAATACGCAAAGGCTCGGGGTATAAATGTTGTACTGATCGACACAGCAGGTCGCATGCAGACGAACAGAAACCTCCTCATGGAGATGGAGAAAATCATACGTGTAGTTAAGCCGGACTTGGTAATATTCGTTGGTGATGCTTTAGCAGGTAACGATGCTGTTTTTCAAGCCGAAGAATTTAGCAGATTCATCAGAATTGACGGCTCAATCTTAGCTAAATTGGATGCGGACGCTAAGGGTGGCGCGACGATCTCCTTAGCTTACGTTACTAAGAAACCTATCCTATATGTGGGAACCGGACAGAAATATGAGGATCTTGAGCCCTTTGTCCCAGAGAGAATAGTTAACTGCATTGTAAACGCGTCATGAAGTTTTGTTCACTTTCTTTGGAGGTGAATATAAGATGAGAATTAAGGCCTTAACCATTTTAGGCGCGATTGGACCCTTAGTGGCTTACATATTTATTGGAATCTCGATCTGGTTGTCCCCTTGGTTCAGCTGGTCAAAAAATGCGCTTAGCGACCTCGGACATGCCCAAAGAAGCATATCCGCGCCTTACTATAACTTTGGATTAGCGCTTACCGGCTTTCTCATTGCTATCTACGCATTTACTACCCTTAAGGAACATGCAAAGATTACTAGCTATTTTTTGGCGGCTGCGGCTTTTTCACTTCAGCTAGTAGCAGTCTTTGACGAGATTTACGGATTTCTACATGTGTTTGTCTCCATGCTTTTCTTTGTTTCAGCGATTATGTTTACACTTGTCTATGCCCTAGAGAAGAAGTCTCTCGCTGCTACTCTTGCCTTTTTGGTTGGTTTAGGTTCCTGGGTATTTTATTGGTGTGGAATCTATAGAGCTGGCGTTGCCGTTCCAGAGGCGATTTCAGCCTTGGCCGTTACCTCATGCATCATATTGTCTGTTTATAAGATTTACATGGAAAAGACTGAGAAGGAGTTAGGCAACAGCCAGATAAAAAACAAAGATTAAAAAATAAATAAGTTTAATTCCTTTATCAACTTTACTAGTAAATACTAGTTAAAAGGACCGTGCATATATTTGCTAAAGAAAAGATTCTATGTGAAGATTGACGAATTGAAAAGCAAAAACTTGCTATTAAAAGGCATAGAGTTCTCTGCTGGCAGAATTGTTGAAAAAGCTTTGGTTGAAGAGATGGGGCCCACACCGTTTCCCTCAGTAACGGACTTGAGAGAATGGGACTTTAAGCTCCTAAAAAAGTATAAGCCTTTGTATCTGCCCTTCTGCGACCTCTGTTGCCTTTGCACCTTTGGCAAATGCGACCTCTCCCAAGGTAAGAGGGGAGCATGCGGGCTAGATATGTCGGCGCAGCAATCTCGTATAGTCTTGCTTGCATGTTGTATAGGCGCAGCGACACATCTTGCCCACGCTAGGCACCTTGTCGATCATCTAATAGAAAAT
>CAYSEL010000063.1:0-14813 GCA_964430035.1 uncultured Candidatus Bathyarchaeia archaeon | reverse complement strand
CACCAGTACCCAGCAAACCAAACCACTATAGAGCCTTTGTCGGCTGACAAGCGTGCGGGGATGCTGAAAGACTTGGAACCTAGGGTCCGCGAGAAGATTCTGGCGGTCCTCATGGGACACAGGTACAGGTTGAAGACGGAGACTTTGTGGAGGGACAGTCACGCCCTAAGCACACTGGCCAGACTTGGAGACCTTGATGATGTCGCAGCAATGGAGAGGGTCATGCCAGCTCCAACTCCAAGCCAGAAGAGTGAGACGACTCAAATGCGCCATTCCATGTCTATCTGGGCATCGCCCAAAAAGCGAGAAGATGAGCGTTACTACTTGAGAGAGTTTTTGAAAAGGCATCAAATAATAATAGAAAATAGGGAGTTTACGTCGCGCTTTTGCTTCTTCCCGATTTTAGAACGAAGAAGCCTGTCATCGCTTGTAACCCTGAACATGCAAGGAATAAGGTCTCAAACCCGAAGTAGGTGACTATAAGGGTTGAGACGAATGTGGCGAAGGCGTAGGCAATATCATAGGCAGAGCTGAATAGGCCTAAGAACAAACCTCTCTTATCCCCGCTGCTCATGTCCACCACTAAACTTAGAAGGGAAGGGTCTCTGAGACCATAAGAGATTCCGAAGAGAAATTCGATAGGGTAAAGATGCATTAAATCGAATGCGAAAACGTAAAAGATTGAGCATAATGAGCCTAATATGATGCCGGCAAGGAGAACCTTCTCTTTACCGTAAAGGTCGACAAGTCTGCCGGCAGGCGCTTTAAACATGGCTGCAACAATGGTGAAGACAGCGATGAGAAGACCAATATCCACAATCGACGCCGAAAAACGGTTAAGAATGAATATGGGGTAGATTGGGCCTAGCAAGCCAACTCCTAAAGCGCTTAGAGTACTCACCGTAATCATTAGCGAGATTGATGACCTCCGCATAGGCCCATCCCCCAAAGCGTTGAGACAGATCATCCAGCCTTTTCGAAATGTTGAAACGCGGCATTACGAAGTAGATCGCCCCCAAGACTATTAATTCAAGCTTAAAGAGTATAAAATAAACCTTACTGAAGATGTGCCCCTCCTTTGTCCAGCAAGTTTGACGAATTTAAATTTCCAAGATTAATTATATTAACAACTATGAGCAAGTCTTTATGATGATGGTCTAATTATTCGGGGGGCAGTTTTTATTTTGGCGTAAGTTTAGAAAACCTTTTTTGGTTGTCTGCTTCAATGAATGAGTAAGAGAGGCTTTAGAAATGCGGTTCACTTCCAAGAGTTCAGGTTGGACTGCGTCTCTATTTATGCTGGCAACATTAATTATGCTTTTAGGTACACTTACCGTAGCTTCAGCTGGGTCCCTCTCGGTTCAAACAAATAAGAATACCTACAACATTGGCGATCCCGTCTCAATCTCTGGGACTGCCACCCCCAACGCTTCAGTATATGTCAAAATAATTGATCCGAGCGGCGTCTTGAAGGTTGAAAGGGAACTTCAAACTGGCTCCCAGGGCGCCTACTTGGCAGAAGGGATCTACCTTCTAAAAGTGGCTGATGAGCCAGGCTTATGGAAGACGAATGTTCACGACCCATCCTCCAACGAGACTGTGGAGAAAACCTTTGAGGTGGTAGCAATCTGGGAGAGGCTTGGAAACCTTGAGAATCAAATTGCCAGTCTCCAAAATCAGACTCAAAGACTTGAGGAAGAGGTTGAAACCCTTAAAACCTCAGTTGAGAACCTCTTGTCCAGTCTCTCTTCGATGGAGGCAGCATTATCAACGACTACTTACATAGCTTACGGGGCGATTGCTGCATCCGCTGCGTTTGCAGTGATAAGTTTAGCAGCGTTGATGGAATATTTTAGGAAACGTGGTATTTACAGAAGAATTGTTGGGAAAACAGAGAAGGCTAAGACTAGGCGCTAGAACAAATCAAGACTCATCCTTCCATTCTCTCTTCGGAAATCTTTGCTTGCTGAGTTTCAGAGATGGCTTATCCTCAAGTTTAGCCGTCTCTCCTTCTGGTGCATCGGAGGTTATCTTGAATTGTGACCATCCAACTTCATGTCCCTTCTTAGCCAACTGCGTATCCTTAGAAAGTTTGAATCGTATGGTAAGCCAGCATCGGACTGAGGCTCCAAATACGGCTTAGAGAAAGGAACAGTTACAACCTCGGGACTTTTCTTCGACATAACGGCATCAAACTCCCGTGAGCAACCATAAAATGTAATATAGATAAAGTCTATATCTTTTAAGAATACGGTTCGTAGCAAGTTTAGATAGTCTTCAGGATCAGTATCGCGATATAACTAGCTCTATAGGAGGGTATTGAAGGAAAAAGAAGAGGATTAGAGAGATGTGGATAGTAAGAAGCCTTAGAAAACATAAGGGAACTTTCAAGCCTATACTCTCGAACCTAGGCTTCCTCTTTCAGATCTCAGGAATCTTCATCCTTCCGTCAATTATATATGCCTTTGTCGTTGATGAGGTTAGGACAGCGACGGCTCTCTTAACCACGGCTCTCATCTTCATGGCTTCAGGTTTTCTTCTTAACACCTTGTCAGAGAAAAAAACGCTTAACATGAAACAATCCAGCATCCTCCTGATCCTCTATTACACTTTGGCTCCATTGATAAGTTCCGTTTCATATCTTTCCCTACATATCTTCGAAGGAAATTTTCTGGATCAACTGCTTAACAGCTGGTTTGAAACATCATCAGCAATGTCTACGACGGGTTTGACTCTGCTCGAAGGAGTTACCATGCCAAGGTCAATGATACTGGCGAGGGCGATGACTGAATGGGGTGGAGGAATAGGCATCATCTTCATTCTCCTCTCAAATTTCTACCCTAGCAGATCGCTTTTCCATTACGGAAAGGTTTTGGGCATAGAGAAGGTCACTAGCAACTACAAAAAATCCTTCATGACAGTTCTGGGCATCTACATCTTTTATACGCTCATCTTCTCCGGAGCACTTATCCTCTCAGGTCTGGATGTTTTCACTGGTTTTCAATTAACCTTCACAATTCTATCTTCAACAGGGCTGACTATTGTTAATGTGATGAACCTCCCCCTTGCAGTGCTAGTCATTATAACTGTTATGATGCTTTTTTCAGCTTTAAGTTTCTCATTCCACACCAAGCTAGTCTCATCCATCTTTAAGAGGGACTGGAAAGACTTTGCATCCTACATCTCAGACTGGAGAAGACTTGCTGTTAAAGAGCTTCTACTATATGTCCTCTTCCTAGGCTTCTCAACGACCATATTCGCCTTTCTCTCCAGACTGGATCCATACCGTGCCTTTTTCCATATTGTAGACATGTCTTCCTCATGCGGTCTTAACGTAGTTCCATTTGACAAGATCGGAGATGCGGGAAAAACCTTCTTAACGTTGGTTATGTTGATCGGTCCATGCTCATTCTCAGTGGGCGGAGGAATAAGGATGATAAGAGTTTACATCCTCGGCAAGGCGCTGTATGAGTCCCCAAAAATCCTCCTTAGAGGCCAACGTTTGAGAATCAAGTTAGAAGATGAATATCTGAAGGCTTCAGATTTTATGATTCACCTTTTAATCATAATCTTATACATTGGAATCTCATTCTTCTCCGCGATTGTCCTTTGTAATTATGGCTATACTTTTTCTGATGCATTAGTTGAAAGCGTCTCAGCTATCACGACAACCGGGGATTCTCCTAAGACCTTAACGCCTAGCCTTCCATGGACGCCAAAAATCCTTTTAGGGATACAAATGCTTTTGGGAAGGATTGAAATAATCCCGCTGTTAATCGCCCTCTCACCCATCAAAGAGAGACCTAAGAGCTAAAAAAGGAAAAAAGGCTGAGGAAGCTCGAATTTCCGTATTTTTATTTCAGATTTGCGCTTATCATTCGATTTCAAGCCAAGGATAGAGCGCCTTAAGTTTCTGCATTGCTTCTTGAACCCTCTCTTCTGGGTACTCGTAGGGCATAAGTTTCCCGCTTAAGTAATCATCATAGGCTTGCATGTCGAAGTATCCATGCCCGCAGAGCAGGAAGAGTATCGACTTCTCTTCTCCCGTCTCTTTGCATCTCAAGGCTTCATCAATCACTGCTTTAATTGCGTGGGCTGGCTCCGGAGCTGGAATAAGCCCCTCAGTCTTGATGAATAAGTCAGCAGCTTTGAAGACATCCACCTGATTGTAGGCAACCGTCTTGACTATTCCTTCCCTATGGAGGAGGCAGAGGGTTGGAGCCTTTCCATGATAACGTAGACCACCAGCATGAATTGGAGCAGGAACGAACATATGCCCCAGAGTGTACATCTTAAAGAGCGGCGTTAACCGGGCGGCGTCGCCATGATCATAAGTGTAGAACCCCTTCGTTATTGATGGGGCTGCAGTCGGCTCAACAGCAAGGAAGTCCACATCCTTCGGAGCCTTACCAGAGACCTTATCATAGTAGAAAGGCCAATAAAGACCTGAGAAGCTGCTTCCGCCACCGATGCATCCAACAACGAGGTCCGGATAGTCATCAACTTGCTTAAGCTGCATCTGCGCCTCTTGCCCAATTATGGTCTGGTGGAGTAGAACATGATTCGCTACGCTTCCTATTGAGTATTTCGCGTCATCATGAGTCACTGCGTCCTCAACAGCTTCACTTATGGCTATGCCTAAACTTCCTGGAGAGTTAGGGTCGTTCTTCAGGATTCTTCTTCCACTCTCCGTCTTGTCACTTGGGCTTGCATAGACATCTGCACCCCAGGACTCCATCAAGACCTTTCTATAGGGCTTCTGGAGGTAACTCACCTTGACCATGTAGACGGTCGCCTTCATCCCAAACATCATACACGCAAAGGCCAAAGCGGATCCCCATTGACCTGCACCAGTCTCGGTTGTTAGCCTTTCCACACCATCCTTCAGCGCATAGTATGCCTGTGCCACAGCTGTGTTAGGTTTATGGCTTCCAGGGGGGCTCACACCCTCATATTTGTAATAGATCTTGGCTGGTGTGCCTAAGGCTTTCTCAAGTTTCTCGGCTCTATAAAGCGGGGTCGGTCTCCACTCCCGATAGACTTCCCGTACCTCTTCAGGTATTTTTATCCACCGCTCTTGACTCATCTCCTGCATTACGCACTCCTTCGGGAAGAGCCTCATCAACTGTTCAGGTTTCACCGGCTCTCTTGTAGATGGGTCAATTGGTGGGGGGAGAGGTTTCGGAAGGTCTGGTAATATGCAGTACCACTGCTTCGGTATGTCTTCTTCATCTAGCAATATCTTTCTTGGAGCCATTTTCCATCATCCTTTTTGTTCTATAATGGATAGAATTGGACTCATATGCCATATTTAAGCTTTTGTGTACAAAAAAGCTCATCGTGGAGTCTCAACTGCAATAAGGATGCATTCACGCTTTATCTTCCAACCTAGCCTCTTCGATTATAAAGTGTCCAGCGTCTGCTTTCCAGACAACCTTCGCCCTTACAACTTGAATCCTCCTCTTAAAGTATGGCGCATCGAGTACGAAGGTCTCGTATTCACCTCCCTCACCAAGGATTGAGACTTGGAACCTCCGGCTTAACTCAATCAGATCTTTCAAAGCTTCCTCGTCAATCCTTCTCCCGAGCCATTTCCGGTTGAAACCATAAGCATAAACACCCACGATTATGACGTCGAAGCCTAAGCCTATTATCTCATTCATCAACCTTATCGGCTCTTCGCGCCAAAGCGGAGCTATTGATTTAAGCCCGAGCTCACCACAGACTTTGTCAATGCGATTCTTCTGGTACTCGGATGAGACTGCACCTGAGATAACGCCCTCAACATCAAGATTACTTAGAAGTCTCTTTAAGTCTCTAAGCTCCTCCTCTTTCCCCAAGTTTGTCCAAGTCTTCACAAGCGATATTCCAATCGACTCAGCAAATAGGTTCGTAAGCTCAGTGTTCGGGTAATGAAACATCCAGCTATCTTCCCTTTCAGGGATAACCGTAACTAAATATTTCACTTTGTAGCCATCTTCCAAAGCACGGTAAAGCGCGAGGGCGGAGTCTTTTCCACCGCTGACTAGGGCTGCAACATCCATTGCTCTTCATGCTCAGAAGAAAGTGATAGGAAGAACTCTCTTAAGTTTTATTCTTTACCGAAGATCTTGTCAACTTCAACTTTCCAGCTGGGCAATTCTTCAGGCTTTTCAGGATATTTTCCATAAAGCGCCTTAACCCTCTTACTTTTCTCAGCCATCTTCCGAAGTCTTCTAAGCAATGTGAGTCTCCCCAGCCCCTTGAACACCCTTGTAACTACATCTGTAATGTTGAGGTGTATGTCATCACCCATGCTTGCGGCTAGGACATCCTCTTCCTTGATTAATCGGTACTTCATGCCGTAGTTTAGATCTTCATTTGCCAAGCTTTGAAGGAACAGTCTGAAAACGTCGAGACCTGCCTGTTTAGACCCGTATGCCCTCATATAACGGACGTTTATGGGCCATAGGTTTTCCACAGTTGGGTCACTGGCTTCAAGAACTTTTGATATAACCTCTCCAGCCATTTTTCCACCCGTCATGGAAGGGCCAATTCCGCCGCCGTGTATTGGGTTAGCTTGGCATGCAGCGTCACCAATTACTACTATACCGTTTCCAACGAACGAGTCCAAGGGTCTACGTGTCGGGACATAGCCACCCCCACCATGAAGAGCTTTTGAACCTTCAAAAAGCGGAAGGGAAAGGACGTGCCCGTAAAACTGGCCTTTCGGATTTGGGGACCCTTTGACCGCCGCGACCCCTAGCCCAACATTCACCTTCAAACCTTTTTTAGGGAAGATCCAATAGTAACCGCCCGGTGCAACCTTTAGGTCCAGATAGATCTTTAGAATGTCTGGTTCAGAAACCTCTTCCCTCAACTCACGGATCTCCCTATAACAGATCGCGAGGTCTTCTGGGCTTATTCTCTGGGTTATACCCATTTCAAGAGGCATCTTACTCCGTAAGGTTGCGGAGACTCCGCTCGCATCGACTGTGACTTCGCCTCTAAGGATGGTTTTTGAGTTGTCTTTTACTCTCTTGGCTCTCACACCTTTCACAAAACCATTCTCAATTATTGGCTCTAAAACGTGGGTTGAATCAACGAGGACTGCGCCTGCGTTTACCGCCTCTTTTAGAATCCTTTGCCCAAAGATGTAGCGGTTGACCATAAACCCTGTGAGCCCCTCACCTGAGATGTGGAAGACTGTTTCAAGGTCGGGAGAGTATATCTTTACGCCGGAGATCACGCCTTCTAATTCGTCTCCTTTAGGGTATGTTAAATCCAGATTGTCGAAGTGGTGCTTTCCAATCGCGTCGCCGCAGACTTTGTCTCCGATCGACCTTGCCTCTTTCCGGTCTACAAGGCAGACTTTGAATCCTGCTGAGGCAAGGGTCTTTGCTGCTATGCAGCCTGCTGTTCCAGCTCCAACCACGGTGACATCAAACTTTTCCAAACCTGGCGCCTCAGTGTATTTTTTACATTAGATTTAATAGTTAAATCTTATAAATCATGATGTAAATCTGAATACACTAGGTGTGTTAAGGTGGACTTTGGAATAGTGCTTGAGAGGGAGATTCGGAAGATGATTGAGGCCCGGATGAGGAGAACGCTTGAGGGTATAGAGGAGACGATTCAAGAGATCTTCAAAAGCCAGAAGATAAGCCTGGAAGACCTAAAAGAGACTGTACAGAGGCTTGAGAAAAGTTTCAACCTGTTATCGCAGAAGTGGAGCCTCCAAATACTTTACATACTCTTCTTCCGAAACGCTGTGGGTTTCGGCGAATTGAAGAATATTCTCGGTGTCAACTCCCGCACTTTATCGGACAAGTTGAAGACGTTAACCGAGAGCGGATATGCCACGAGATTTGTGGATCCGGGACCGCCCTTGAGGGTTAATTACTCTTTGACAAAGAAGGGGTGGGACACTGTGTTGTTGGCTCTGCCGTTGCTTTATTACTCAAGCCGAGATCTGGTCTAAAAGGGCATAGAAGGTTGGGAAGAAAGGTCAGCATATGGGATCTTCATTACATTAAGCATTTATGCATTAAAGAAGGGCGGATATGACTGAAAAGCTAAAGATACCGAAGCCCATCTCAGCCGGTCTAATCCTCTCCTATAGGTGCACGAGCGAATGCAAGCATTGCATGTACGCGTGTTCTCCAAGATGGAGAGGGGACTGGGTGACCATCGATGATGCGGAGAGAATTCTGGCTCAACTCTCGGGCATGATTCACGAAAGCCCACTCGGGCCTCAAAGTATAGGTGTAAACTATGGACTCCATTTTACAGGCGGCGAACCCTTCTTGAATTTTGGCCTCCTTCTTAGGATTGTTGAGATTGCGCATAGGCTAAAGATTCCTTCAACCTTCGTTGAGACTAACTCTTTCTGGAGCGTTAGTGATGAGGTTGCAAGGTCTAAGCTGACTAGGTTGAGGGAAGCTGGATTGCAAGGCGTCCTCGTAAGCGTGAACCCATTCATCTTGGAACACATCCCATTTGAAAGGACCATGAGAACTATAAGGATTAGCAGAGAGACTTTCGGCGACAACGTGATTGTCTACCAGAGTTTCTTCTACCATCAATTTAGGATGCTAGATTTAGATGGTGTGCTGCCCTTCGAAGAGTATCTGCGCCGTGCCGGTTCCAGAAGCCTAAGTTATGTGGAGCTGATTCCCATGGGAAGAGCCTGTTATAAGCTTGGGCACTTATACAAAAGATATAGGGCCAAAGCTTTCTTCAGCGAATCTTGCCTGGAAGAGTTGACTAGACCTTGGCATGTTCACATCGACAATTATGGCAACTATATCGCTGGCTATTGTGGAGGAATATCCCTCGGTGACGCTAGGAACTTAGAATCGATCTGCGAGGGAATCGATCTTGGCAATTTTCCCATAATCGCTCAGCTCATATCTCCGGGAGGGTTAGGGCGGCTTCATAAGATGGCTGTCGAAGAGTTTGGCTATGGAGATCTCCCAGATGGATATATCTCAAAGTGTCACCTCTGCGTCGACATTAGGAAATACATTTCTCAGCGAACCTCTGAATTTAGAGAGTTGAGACCGAAAGAATTCTATGAAAACCTGTAGTCCGGCTTCTTTATAAATTAAGGAAAAGAATAAATGCTGAAAGAGCTAGGATGTTCTCCTAATTTCGTCCCATCGGCTTATGATCATGTTGGTTAGTTCGGGCTTCAGTTGGTATAAAGTCTTTGCTTCACCTCTAGGTATAAAAATGCGAATCTTGAATGATCTGCCACCTGGGGTGGTGGTGTCAAAATAGTACTCTGGCTTTCTCAGTTCTAAACCTTGATATTTTTTGTGGAATTCTTCTATTGCTGGTTTTATGCATTTGCTTATGATTTCTTCATTCGACAAGTTTCCATGCGGCAGATCTACATTAAAGGTGTACTTTATGAAGCCTTCGTGGGTGCAATTGACAATTCTGCTATTCATAACCTGGACGTTTGGAACCTGTAGGAGGTTAAAGGACGGGGTATACAGCTTTGTATAATTTATCGTTATCTCCTCAACCTGCCCCTCAACATCACCTATTCTTACATAATCCTTTACGTGAAAGGGGCGGCTTATTATAACATAGAAGCCCGCGACAAAGTTGTTAATTGTTTGTGAAGAACCGAAGCCTAAAGCTGCCCCGAGAACAGCCGATCCACCTAAAAACCACGTAGTTGGAAGTTCAAACATGCTCATTACTGCGGTCGACGCGGCTACAATTGCTCCCACACGTAAGATGAGACGGAAAGAGTTTTCGACATGAGGCTCCAACTCAAATCGTTTAACCATCTCCTTAACTGATCTGCTCATCATTTTGTAGACTAAAAGAACTAATGCTAAGATTATGATGGTGACTACTATGCGGTGAAACTCGGACTGTAAAATATCTAAAGAGTCTGTTATATTCTCCGTCCACATTTCATCTGCTCTCCACATTGCAATAATAGATGAAAAGAGATTGTTAAGGAAGATTAAAAAATTTAAGGTCTGATATTATTTCAGTCAATCATCCTCAGCAAGCCAGTCTACGCCCTTCTTTATTTTGCATCGATTAGAAGTCGAACTTTTCGAATTGTTGCATAGGGTTTCATCAAAATGTGGGAAAAATCTATTCTCAGCCACTCCTCGTAGAAAGTAGCTACCTTTTTGATTGTGAGGAACCTCCTCTTGAACTTTCGTCTAATCTCGAATATGCGTTGTTTATCAATCTCCCCCCTTTTCACCTTCATAAACAATTTTTCATAGCCTTCCATGATTACTTGAATCTCATTCTCGATACGCATCTCCACATCGCCTATTATTCTTTCTACTGCTTGACTATTCATAATGACGACTCTTGAGATGACCACTGCATTTTCGTCAATCTGCCTTATGAACTCTAGAAAGGTCCTCGCATCTACGAGGCTCCGGCTCCTGTCAAATTGCTTCTGATGCAGCGAAAAGGCGTAGACCCCGCGGCAGAGACGTATGTAGGGCGCCTTCTTCAACAGATTCTTAATTTTCCCCCTCTTCATATTCTTTGGAACTTTATAGGCGATGACGACGAGGCTTCCAAGATCGTTCCATCTCTCATTCTTTTTAAAATTGGGCTTCCTAACCTCTCGAATCCTCCTTAGAATTATTGGAGAATTCTTTCTGAGCATTCTTGCTACGACCTTTACCTTTTCATCATCTACCTGCCAGAAAGACTTGCAGATCTGCTTACAACCCAGCATTCGCAGACGCCGCACTATCTCGATTCTATCTTTTAGTTCACTTGAAGCTCTGTAAGCTACAAAGTAAACCATATTAGGTCATCGCCTTGATTGAACGGTTAATGACGAAGCTTTTTTCGGTATTCCACGCATTTTTCCTTGCCTAATTTTTTAGGGAACGTTCTTTCCTTTTGATTTCGTGTAGAATTAGGTCAGCTGCTTCTTCATATGTTCTTACGCCTGTGTTGATGACTAGGTCATAGTTATGTGGGTCAAGCCAATCTTTCTTAAATAGTTTCTCAACCATATGTTTCCTTTCGCTGTCGCTAACACGAATCGCTTCTTCAGCCTCTTCAAGCGAGATTTTCCGTGTTTTAGCTATGTGATTAAACCTCTTCTCTCTTGGTGATACTAACAAAACCTTCAGGATTTCAGGTTTATCTAGAACCATGAATGCGGATCGACCTTCAATGATGAGATCTCCCTGTTCAAGCATTTCGTCAATTTTGCCGATTATCATCTTGTCCAAGTCAATCTCGCCTGAGAGAACATGTTGTTCAAACTCCTTGAATGATTCTTGAGGATGAACCCCCCTAAATTCTAAGACTATACTCTTTACAATCGTCGCGGAGCTTACAGCATTGATTCCCAATTTCTTAGAGATGATTTCCGCAATCTCTGTGCAACCTGCACCTAACTCTCCACATATGGCTATATGCAACATTGGTAAGAACCCCATTTACAGCAAATTGCTATGTACAATGTTCTCTTAAAAAGATTGCTTATCCTCAAAATATAAGAGTAGAATTTTTTCCTCAAGAAAGGACGGTATTTGAATGGAAACCACGTTTTAAAGAAGTTTTCAACTCCTTTTAGGTATAGAAGTTATAGCCTTCAAATTGCTTGGAAGAGCAACCTACCCTGTTTAGCGAACTGGGAAGAAGATCGAGATATTAATGCTTTCTCACCATATACGGATTTTACGGATATGCTAATAGACTATACCCAGATGTGAAGCAGTCCCCTAACCCAACCGTGCTCACAGGTTTCTCGGTGATGCTCATTGGCATAAACCATAACCTATACTCATTTATGTCAACTGAAAAGTCTTCATTCAGTCTACAACTTTTCTGTTCTAATACCTTCACAAGCGTGTAAAGGTTTTCTAAACCTTTTTTACTTAAATGCGTTGCCCCTTCTTTCAAGGTTTCAATTATCTTATTTAGATCGCAGAAGTTCCCTGTTACAGCTCTGGCAGCCGCGACGCAGTTACCTAGAGCTATTGCGGTTTTGAGATCTTTGTCAACTGGTTTTTTAGCTATAGCAATGCAGAAATCCCTTGTGTGAACCACTATTTTTTTTAGGTTAAATCTTCTGCATAGATAGAGTAGCCCCTCTAAAAGATTTTCGGCTGTAGGATCTTCTTGGATCCTTCTGCAAAGACTTTTTTTACCTAAGCAATTTACACACTGCGCAAGTTCATCTTCATTTAAACCTATTCCGTTGACGACCTCACTAAGGTACATTAACGTTGTATTAAGAATGTCTAAATCGGTGAAATATGCGAGTTCCAGATGAACTTTTACGTTACTGACGGCTTTCCACTCGTTTAGTAGATCTCTCGTAAATGCGATCTTCTTAGAATAATCCTCTTTAGTAAAATACCTTCCCCTTCTCATCATATGATAACCTGAGACTATGGCTAAATCTACATCTTCGATCACTTTTTTCATCCCTTGTACAAACGCTTCATCTATGTAAAGTTTTGTGTTCTTTTCATCCCATGTCGCTATGAATCTATTTGTACATGGTGCGACGATCGTGCCATCCCATTCAGCCTTCACACCACTATTGTACTCAAATATCCAGTGAATGAGCGGCTCATCATTCTGTCTAACGGCTCTCAACGGGCTCTCAAACTTTAAACCACCATCAACTTCTACCGGAATTTTAATTCTGTCGCTATCAACAAAAAGTTTTGCCTGTAACTCTGGAAGGCTGGCCACATGCGGATAAATTGTTCTCACTTTAAGGCAGGCCAACATGTTGGCCGTAATCCCTGCCTGCCCCCCCATCCTATACTCATTCACTGCGAAATTCTCATGAATCCAGTTAAAGACATCCCTATTTTCGATGACCCATTCGATCCCGCGGCCATTCTTCATTGACAAGAGTAAACCTGTCAAGAAATCTTCGGCTTGAACAATTCTATTTGGAGGTTTCTTCATCTTTTCTGTTAATGCCTCTTTGTGGCACTGAGAAAGAGCATCTCTTATCTCTTCAGATTTAACGAAATGTAAAGCATCTATATTTGTGTTAAAGGCCGTTATCACCGACCTAACTCTCTTGATGGCCTCCGAGGCTTCTCGAAGAGTATACTCCCGTATCTTTTCAACCTTCTCCTCAACTTCCCCCGCTTTAAACATCCACTCACCGCATTGCTTATAGGCTTCTCCCATAGAATAAATAGTTCCAAATTAAAAAAATAATAAGTATGTCCTTTCTATAAGATTAGTCAGAAAAGTCTTTGGAGGATTGAAAAATTGAAGTGGTGGTATTCTCTTTGCCAGCATCCTATGATCCTTATTATCGATCAAGACTCACAATGTCTGGAAAGGACACCCCCATGGGGTGCAAGAGACATTTGGGAATATATTGACCGTCTGAGACGGAATCTAAACCTCCTGGAGAAGTATCCTAATCTAAAAATATGCGAGATGCGAACAACATTCATATAAAAGATGTTAAGAATCTGCTCGATAAGGAGAAAAACTCATTGCCTTTATTCTCGGCTGAGAATCTCATAAAGATTGGAATTGAAATTTTCAGAGGGATGAATGTACCACTGGAAGAAGCCAGTTTGGTTTCAGAATTACTCGTGAAAGCAAACCTGGTAGGCCAAGACTCTCACGGCGTCATCCGCATTGCTCAGTATGTTAAGGCAATTGAAGAAGGAGAAGTTAAGCCTGGCGCGAAAATGAAAATTATGCATGAAACCCCATCAACCGCGCTTGTTGATGGTGGTAATGGGTTCGGTCAAGTTGTAGCCAAGAAGTCCATGGAGATAGTGATCGAAAAAGCGAGGAAAAACTCTGTAAGCACTGTCTGCGCTTTTAATCTGTACCATATAGGGAGACTTGCAGACTACACGGAGATGGCTTCAAGATGTGATATGATCGGGGTTGCCATGGTGAATTCAACCAAATGTGTGGCGCCCTACGGTGGAAGAGAGAGGGTTCTTAGCACAGCGCCGATAAGTTACGCATTTCCAACAGCAAAGGAGATGCCCTTCATCTTAGATATGGCAACGAGCGCTTGTGCAGAAGGAAAAATCAGGGTAGCGCTTCATAAAGGTGAGAAACTACCCTATGGTTATTTAATTGATGCAGATGGGAACCTAACAGACAATCCGGAAGACTTCTATAAAGGAGGGGCACTCTTGCCTTTGGGCGGTGATCTAGGCGGATATAAAGGGTTCGGCCTAGCTATGGTTGTTGAAGTTCTTTCAGGGATTCTGTCAAGAGACGGTTGCGCCTACGAGACCAAAAAGAAGGGCAACGGCATCTTCTTTCAAGCAATAGACATCGGCAGCTTCATGCCTGTTGAAGAATTCAAGAGAAAAGTAGATGACTTGATACGGATTGTCAAATCCTCCAAACTTAGACCTGGATTCAACGAGATACTTATCCCAGGAGAATTGGAATTTAGAATCCAACAGAAAAGACTGAAAGAAGGAATCTACGTTCCAGACAAGACTTGGGAAGAGATTAAAGCTATAGCGGAAAGAATGAACATAGATTTGTCACAGGTTCTTTCCCATAATCAAAGATAATCATTGGATGACTCTACAAAAATTGAGGTAAATCAGAAAGCTCCTGTATTTTTGCAAGATTGATAGTATATTCGTTCCCTTAAGCATGATTTTTGTACTTCTTATTGCATAGAGATGATCTTAGATTAACCAGACTTAATACGCCTTAATATATCACCATGTTGAAAAAGATTTTAGCATCTTTAATCCTAAAAAAATCGTTAGGCTTGGCGAATATGAACTTTTCAATGATTCTCGGTGATCTTGATTCTTACCTAAGGTTAGGGGAAAGGCAGAAGGCGGTCCTTCGAAACC
>CAYSEL010000062.1:0-2541 GCA_964430035.1 uncultured Candidatus Bathyarchaeia archaeon | reverse complement strand
TAAACAGAAAGACACCAAAAACGGAAAAATGAGAAAGCCACCCAAAAACCTAACGAGTTAATCCACAAAGCAGAAAAGATCAAAAACTCACCAAACCCCTTCGGAGACGGAAACGCCTCACAAAAAATACTAGAGGCAATGAAATCTTTCCAGAATAAACCGAAGGTCGCGACCATATAAAGGTCAAACGGTTCCCCACAGCCAGACCTGAAACTCAACTCAGTAGTGAATGCTAAGAGAGAGTAAAAGTATTATGCAGGTTGGTCTCACTCCATATTCGAAACTATGAAGAGGGATTGCAAAGACTGTAAGAAAAAACGGGTTAGACTGAATCTGATCAAAAACTTACGTTAGTCACTATAGATTTATTGCTCAGAGATGGCCATAGCATATATAGTCAAAGGATGCCGTAGGCAGGTCTCTTTGATGTGCAAGGATGTCCAAGCAAAAATTGGTATGGTCACACACGGCCGATTTCCAGGAGACACCCGTATTGAAAAAGAAGCATCGTCGTTACTTAATGCAGGGTATCAAGTTTACGTCTACGCTAACAGAGAAGTTACTCAAATAAAGACGAAATTCTTCAATGGAGCCCGCATAAGGTACTTCTCCCTCAGATATGACCCCGTCTTTCTTTTGATTAAACTTCCGAAACTCCTGAAAGAGTGGTTTCATGCAGATGGGATTTGTATCGCTCATGCCCAGGACACGCCCTTAGTATTGCCGACGATATTAGCTGCCAAATCGGTTAATATACCAGTAATCTATGATGCACATGAAGTATGGTCGAAGCTTGTTTCTGAAGGTCATTTAACTCCCTTCAACACGCTCCTATTGCTCTGGAGTAAAATATCTGAAACCCTGGGATGCAGGTATGCCAAAGCAATCTTTGTGACAACCCATGAAATAGCTTTGTACTTAGCTGACGTTTACCGCGCCCCTTTGACGAAAATTCATGTTATTCAGAATTTTTGTGAAATTTTTGACAAGTGCACTTTACCTAAGGTTAGACTTCCCAAAGATCTCTTTAAGGTTAGCTATGTTGGCAATCTGAATACCGGTGAATTACTCTTAGAACTCTTCATTGAGTCGGCAACTTACTTAAAGAACAGGATGAAATTCCGATTTTATTTGGTAGGCGACGGGGTGCTTAGGCATAGTCTAGAACTGTTAGCGAAAAAGTTGAACGTAGAAGAATATCTCGAGTTCACAGGGTGGATTCCGAGGAAATATGCGTTATCTTACATTGCAGAAAGCGATGTGTGTCTCCTTCCATACAAACAAAGATTTAATGCAAACTTCAGTTCTCCTGTTAAAATGTTTGAATATCTAAGCTTAGGTAAACCCGTAATTTCCACGGCTCTTGCATCATGTAAAAGACTGTTAGCAGATGCTGTCTATTATTGGGAGCCGCCAACAGCTGAAAGATTGGCGGAAATCATATATGATCTAAGTCAAAATAAGAATCTGAGGAAAAGACTTGGAAAGAAGGGCAGAGAACTAGTAAAGCAGAAATACAATTGGAGCATTGAAGAGAAGAAAATTATTCAAGTCTACAAAAGCATAGAAAGTGACCGCTGCTATAGTTATCACTCGAACTAGGTGTGTCTTGAGTTTATTAATACGAATTCAGATGCGCCTTTATTTTTTGTTCTCTGTTATGCATTCGTTATTCTGGACCTTTTATTTTGGTAGATTATTTTTCATCAGTTATGTCCATAACTCATTTTCATTCCTAGAAGGGTAAATTAATTTGTGACCACCATATTATTATGGTAAGTTCGACAGTGGGACATGACGAAAATGTTTATTCATGGTACCGATATTACTTTTAGATTATGTGGTAAACGAGGGGCGCGCGGTTAATTGAATAAGAATTTTATTGCTGACTTGTTATCCTGCATATTTCTCATGGTCTGTTCTGCGGCACTTGTCTTTTTCTTATATGTGGGAGATGTTCCTGGGGGGTCTGACTGGTCAACCCACATGTCTAAGATAAGGTTTATTGTGGATAACCTCCCCTCGTTTCCGCGTTGGTGTCCCGAATCTGGGTTTGGAACTCCGTTTCTTTGGGATTATCCGCCCTTCAGTTACTATTCTGTCGCCTTTATTTCTTGGATTTTCGGCCTAAGCATTTTCGAAGGCTGCAAGGTCTTTTTCATTCTCATCCTCTCAGTTGGAGCAGTCTCAACATATGCTCTGGCAGCCGAGCTGGGTTTAGGCCGGATTGGACGTTTTGCTTCTGGGTTTCTGCTTCTCGGCTCATATAACATCTATTCTTGGTGGTGGATAGGTCAGTTGCCGAATATGACGGCTGTGTTATTCACTCCTTTAGCCCTACTCGCATTCTTGAGGGCTGTAAGAAAACAGACATTATTCAGCATCATGCTGGCTGGCGCTTCGTTTGTTCCAGTAGTGGCGTCGCATCTTTTGAACACCTTAATATTTGCCATAATTATGGTGGTTACCTCTATAGCCCTTATTATTTTGAGGCCAGACCTCCTTTATATTTCGAGGGGAACGATGCTGCCTCCCAAATAC
>CAYSEL010000061.1:0-17641 GCA_964430035.1 uncultured Candidatus Bathyarchaeia archaeon | reverse complement strand
TATAGTAGACTAAAAAATAATTCTTCTTACCAGTTATGAAAGAGGGAGAAAAAAATTGTCAGAACACAAGGAAAAGGAGTCCCGGCAACTTTATGAGGAAAACGCCTTAATTCTTGACATTTTACCTTTCGGAAAGCCTGGAACTGGAGCGAAGTTCCGGTCTGGTCCAATAGTTCAAATGATCGGAGAGAGATATTTTACATTGCTCGAGGCGAACGCGAAAATTGGGACAACTGTTAAACCTCTAGACAGGGTTTACGTAGGGAAAGATGAACGTAAAGAGATTACTCATATACTTGGCAGAATAGGGTACGATGAGTTGACTGCTAATGCAAAGTTGGAACTTGAAAACGCTATAGAAAAAATTGTGCTGAGACGGGAGAAAGACTTTGTTAATTTCTTTAACAATGCCAAACCGATAACGCCGAGGATGCATGCTTTAGAGCTTATTCCAGGCATCGGCAAGAAGTATATGTGGAACATCATAGATGAAAGAGAGAAAGAGCCCTTCCGAAGTTTTGAAGATCTTCAGAGGAGAGTCAACATTCCAAATCCAGCTAAATTGATAACAAAGAGGATCATTGAAGAACTTTCAGGGGAAAGCAAATATAGATTGTTCACTCGTTCTTCTTGAAGACAACAATAATAGTTGACAGTCTTTTAATTTTAGCCATACTCTTATTAATTGCGTATTCCAATTTTGGTCAGCTGGAAATGAGATGAGCCTTCGGAAAGAGGTTCAGCGGATTGTCCATCTCTATGGGATCAGTCCCAAGAAACGTTTGGGGCAACACTTCTTAGTGGATAAGGTAACCCTACGTAAGATGGTATCTTATGCCTCTTTAAGTCCTGAGGACACAGTCCTAGAGATCGGTGCAGGTCTAGGGTTTCTCACGGAGGAGATTGCCAAGAATGCCAAAGATGTTATCGCTGTTGAAATCGATGAAAATCTTGTGAAAATTTTGAAGGACAGGCTTCGCGGATATAAAAACGTAGTTATCATCAAGGGAGACATCATGAAGCTGAATCTTCCACCTTTTGACAAGGTTGTCTCTACACCCCCCTACTCGATATCTTCACCAATTCATTTCTGGCTTATTGAAAAAAATCCTAAATATGCAGTTCTGACATTCCAAGAAGAGTTTGCAAAGCGTTTAGCGGCGTTAACTGGCTCTGAAGATTATGGAAGGCTTACAGTGACCACATATTACCGTGCTGAGGTTGAAGTTTTGGACCGTATTCCCAAGGAACAGTTTTGGCCACCGCCGAAAGTTGATTCAGTTATTGTCCGTTTGAGACCTAGAGAGCCTCGTTTCTTTGTAGAAGATGAAGAAATATTCTTCGAGTTTGTTAAGGAGATATTCACTCAAAAGAATAAAAAATTAAGGAATGCCGTTATTCCTTTCTTTGGGAAGCTTAAATTTTCAAAAGCGTTAACGCGTGAACTTATTGACACTTTGCCCTTCCATAATAGAAGACCCAGGGAACTTTCGCCGGAAGAAATTGGGTTAACCGTTAATGAGATTATTGGAAGGTTACGGAAGTTAAAGGTTCTTTAATAACTCAAACGATAGATAAACTCTTTTTTGTTAATACTATAGATGTTTCACCAGTCTCTGTTCAAGGAGTTTCTTCGGCATTGCTCCCACTATACGATCAACTATCTCTCCGTTCTTGAAAACAAGTATCGTAGGGATGCTCATAATTTGATATTTGAGAGCCATTTCTTGATTATCATCAACGTTTAGTTTTCCAAACGTAATTTTTCCAACGTAATCCTTGGCTAATTCATCTATTATTGGAGCCATCATACGGCAGGGTGCACACCAAGAAGCCCAGAAATCAATTGCGACTAAACCCTTTCTCTTTATGACCTCTTCAAAATTTGAGTCATTAACCACTATCGGTTTATTTGCCTTATCGGGGGCTAACCCGCTTTCTGCTTTTCGGATAATTTTCTCTAGTTTAATCCTCTTTATCTTTTCAAGTTCTTCGTCCTCTTCCAAGACAAAACCCTCAAATATCTTTCTTACTGCATTGAACATGAAGTCCTTATTAACCTTATTCGATAAGAACCTTTAAATTGATAAAAAAAGTTCAAGACTTAATTTCATCATTAAAAAATGTTTATATTGTATTAATTTTCAATTACAGACGATGCCCTTAAACACGCAATCTAGAAGGGTGTTTCATAGTGAAGAAGTTTAAGATATTGCATAAAGAACAGCTTGCGCCGGACATTAAACGCATAAAAGTATTTGCACCTTTAATAGCCAAAAAAGCGCATGCAGGGCAATTTGTTATTCTCAGAGTTAATGAGCAGGGCGAGAGGTTTCCATTAACGCTTGTAGACTGGAACGTTAATGAGGGAACGATTGAGTTAATCTTTCAGGAGGTAGGTGTCTCGACGAGGAAACTTGGCAGATTAGAAGTCGGCAATTTCATTGAAGATATTGTTGGCCCATTAGGCAACCCAACTGAAGTAAGGACATTCGGCACAATCGCGATGGTGGGCGGCGGAGTTGGAACAGCATTGATATTTCCTTGGGTTAGAGCCTTGAAAAAGGTTGGAAATAGGATTGTCACAATTCTTGGTGCAAGAAATGCTAGGCTTTTATTACTAGAGGATGAGTTGAAAGAACTGAGTGATGAACTCTATATCTCGACTGATGACGGGTCGAAGGGAATGAAAGGTTTCGTATCAGACATTTTAAAGAGACTTTTGGATGGCAACAGAAAATTTGACTTAGTTATGGCGGCTGGACCCGTCCAGATGATGAGAGCTATAGCCGAAGTTACACGTCCGTACAATATAAAGACTATTGTCAGTTTGAACCCGATTATGGTAGATGGCACCGGAATGTGCGGAAGTTGCAGAGTAACTGTCGGTGAAAAAACAAAATTTGCTTGTGTAGATGGTCCAGAGTTTGATGCGCACAAAGTGGATTTCCAAGAACTCATAAACCGACTTAACACCTACAAAGAGGAGGAAACAAAGGCATGCCAACAACAGATCTAAGGATATTATTGACGATTTCGCGACTATAGTTAGAGGATTCTCGAAATCATCAACCAGTTACTCCAATCCATTTTTTGTAGGCATCAAATATTTTCCTAAGTTCTTTCACAGGCTCCTTGTTTAAATCAACTCTTAAATTCAGCAGTGGGCGAGTCTCAGTCGCTATCTTTTTGTCTGCCACTAGTAGAGCAGCGGAAGCTTTTCCTCTTCTGTCGCCTCCCGCTTTATCTCCCATCTCTAGAGACAGCATTAGCCTCTCAGCCAACCACCCTTTAGTTCCATTGAACTTTTCTACCATCAAATCCAGAACTTTACCCGATACGAGGGCGTTGCCTGCAGCTATGCAGTCTTCCTCCATAATATGCCCTTTCCATTCTGGGGTTTGGCTCCCAGTGAAAGCGGCTTTCCTTCCTTGAGAGTCGATTATTGCAACTTGTCTTAACTCTCTCTCCGCATCTTCGTTCAACAAGTTATTCAAAGCCTCTTCCGGCGAAAGCCCTTCTTCAATCAGTTTTAGACCTTTTAGGCCGTAGAGAACATTTGTGTATCCTTGCGTAGCTATTGCGGCTATTCCAAGCTTAACATAAGGCACAACTGCTCCAACCGCCGGAACTGCTGTGGAGACGCAGACGCCTAGGGCTGAGGTTTTTGGGCATCTTGCAACCATAGAAAATGTACCTGTCAATCTTTTCTGGAACTTATCTAGGCGAGAGACCGTTATTCCAGCCATATCTGAACCTCTATCTCATCATCGTCTCTTAATCCCAATTCTTCACGTAAAAATATTGGCGCTACCACCTCTATCACGTTCTCCGGATAATTTGGGACTATAGGCCTCATAACGCCACCTGGAACCTTACCTAAGACTAAGGCTCTGTATAAACGTCCTTCTTTAAAGCCTTTTTTGGCTTGTATTAACCATCCCCCAGACTTGGAAAGCAGATTGCCTATTTTGATATCTGAAGATAGAGAGAGGTTAAGTGTACCGGGATAAGGTTCAAAACCCAGCCTTTCTCTAATCTCCTTTCTGACCCAAGGCAGTTCTGTAAACTTCTTTCCCTCACCGTGCCCTGAGAAAACCTTCCCCTTAACTGTCACAATCATAACACCCAACCATGCTAGCCATCATATGCTAAAGAGAAGGTTATTAGAGAAGATATATATTGGCTTCCATATTTTTAGAGAGAGAAAATGGAACACCACACAGTCTTTAGAAAGAAGTGGAGGGGCACACACGGCCTCATTGCCATTCTTGACTCTCTTTCTTCTAAGTCTTGGATAAAATATTTAGTTTATGCCTTATCGATAATTTTCTTCTTCATGCTCGTCCTCATCCCACCCATTATTGGCATACTACAAAAAATTAGCCGTTTACCTGAAATCTTCGAAACTACTAGCCTCTTTGAAAGAGCCACTAATGCAATCCTTTGGTCATTTATTCTAGCTTTCATTGTTTCCACCTTAGACATGATTGCAGCTCTACCGCTCGCATGGTTCATTGTCCGAAGCAAGTCTAAACTAATCAATCTAATTGATACCCTAATAGACATTCCATTTTTGATTCCTACAGCTGCTCTAGGATATTCCGCGAGCCTATTTTGGAGTCAGAGTGGAGGAGTCGCCGCCCTCTTTGGTTTAGAATCTCTTGTTCAGCCGGGCTTTCTCCTTGTCCTGTTGCTCCATTTTATCTTCTCCTATCCAGTTATCGTTAGGGTAATGGTAGGTGAACTATTAAGTTATAGAGAAGTTTATGAGGTTGCGGCTAAGACCCTCGGCGCCCATCCCTTCACGGCTGTAAGAACTGTGACCCTACCATTGCTTAAACCAGCGCTTGTCGCTTCCTTTCTTCTCGCTTTCGCAAGATCTCTCTCTGAAACGGGGGCAACAGTTATGGTAGCGGGAAGGTTTGAGAATGGACCCGTCTTCATTTTTAACAATCAAGAAAAAGAAAGTGCCCTCGTTTACGTCAGCCTCTCTCTTATTGCAAGCTCAGTTCTTATATTTTTCCTAATAAGATTTATTGCGCTAAAAACGAAGGTTCCCATCTGGCGAACTTGGCCGAACTACGAGAAAAAATTGAGTAGCAGAACAGCAGTAAACTTTAGAAACTTGGTAACAATTGCCATATTCATGTTATTTGTCATAATTCCCTCAGTTTATGTCGCTTTGCCACTCATTAACGCTCTAAGTGATGGCACATTAAACAAAGCATTAATGGGCATTGAGCCATGGAGCAGTTTTTGGAGAAGCTTCGCATTATCCTACTTAATCGGTTTCATCTCTACACTGACTAACATCGCAGCTGGATTGCCCACAGCGGTCTTGATTGCAAGGAAGAAGATTGGACGTTTCACTTCTGTTCTGGAATCTTTGGTGAACATACCAATAATCGTCCCATCCATTGCTTTAGGCGTCTCCTTGAGGTTTTTCTGGGAAAGCATGGGCTTTCTAAACGAATTCTGGATTCTAACCTTCTCGCATACAACAATCACATATACCTACTTTGTCTTGTCCATGGCAGCTTCAATCGAGAGCATAACGCAGGAAATGGAGGAAGTAGCAAGCACACTCGGAGCCACCCCATTTGAAGTATTCAGAAAGATTACATTGCCTCTTACAAAATACTCCCTCTTTTCAGGCGCAGTGCTGGTCTTCACACGTTGTATAGGAGAGACAGGCGCCGCTAAGGCCGCGGCGAAGACATTGCATACTGTTCCCGTCCTTCTTGTAGACTGGATAGTTCATGGAACCGTTTCTCCTTCGGAAAGTGCCATGGGCATCGGATTTCTTATAATAACATCTTTTTTAGCTCTCCTCGTTTTCAGAGTCTTAATAAGAAGGAAGGAGTAAGTGGTTGACGTCTCTTCGTCTAGTTAACGTCACAAAAAAATTCGGCAAAATCACTGCAATAGATAGGTTGAGTCTTGAAGTGAAAGACAACGAGTATCTCTGTATTCTTGGACCGACAGGAAGCGGAAAATCTACATTGCTCAAGCTTATCTCAGGAATCTTAAAGCCGGATGAAGGCGAGATCTACATTAACAAGAAACTCGTTAATGATGTCCCGGCTCACGAAAGAAATGTTGCTTATGTGCCCCAGAACTACGCGCTCTTTCACCATTTGACTGTTATTGAAAATGTTGCTTTTGGTCCTATAGTAAAGGGAATGCCCGAAGAAGAGGCCTACAAAATCTCTAAGAACCTGTTGGAGATGATGAAGCTAGATAAAAGAGCAAACTCTTTCCCTAACGAACTGAGCGGAGGAATGCAGCAGCGCCTCGCTCTGGCTAGAGGATTAGCTACAAATGCGGACCTTCTCCTAATGGATGAACCTTTGGGAGCATTAGACGCTAGGCTTAGAGTTGAACTACGTTACAAATTGAAGGAATTCGTGAAGGAGAACGGACTTACAGCGATTCATGTAACACATGACCAAGAAGAAGCAATGGTCGTTGGCGACAGAATTGCTATTCTCAGATATGGTCAGATACAGCAGATAAGCTCACCTTTTGACCTTTATAATGAGCCTCAAAATATATTTGTTGCAAATTTCGTTGGAGATACAAATTTCTTAGAGGGGTTCATAGTTGAGAGGCATCATTACGGTTCATGGATTCAACTGCGAAATGGACTTGCGTTACTTACCAGAGATAAAAGGCATTCTCCTGGAGAGAAGGTTGCCCTAGCAGTGAGGGAGGAGACTGTTGAGGTTTTGAAACGGACAAAGAGAAAGGAGGAATTCAATCTTGTTTCAGGAGTAATTGAATCAGCAAGCTTTCTCGGCAGTTTCATATCATACAGCATATCGTTGGCGAACGGCGACTTGATCAGATCGAAGGTTTCCATCTCAGATATGAAAAGGGAGTTTTCGATCGGCGACAAGGTCTACGTCCGACTAAAGCCTGAGAATATTAGAATTTATCCGTATCCTCAGACAGGTCTGTTTAAGGAGTTGGAGGTGCTATAGATGCCATCGGTAAAGCTCATGAATGTCACAAAAAGATATGGAGAAATAGTAGCCGTTGATAATGTGAACCTCCAAATTGAAGATAAAGAATACCTTTGCATCATTGGTCCAAGTGGATGCGGAAAGACGACATTGATAAAATGTATCTCTGGAATTGTTGAACCTACAGAAGGCGAGATCTATATCGACGGCAAATTGATGAATAATGTTCCAATCAATGAACGTGGAGTCGGATACGTATTCCAAGAGATAGCTCTCTTCCCACATATGAATGTCTATGAAAACGTTTCTTACGGGCCTATGGTTAAGGGTTCAGACACTTCTAAGATTATTAGCCTCGTAAGAGAGATACTCAACCTCATGGCGCTTAGTGACAGGATCAGAGATCAGCCAAGTGTGCTCAGCGGAGGTGCGCAACAGAAGACGGCAGTTGCAAGAGCTCTTGCCTCAGGATCTATTTTGCTATTGTTTGATGAGCCTCTAGGTTCACTAGATGCTAAGGTTAGGGCGATGTTGCGTCATGAGTTGAGGAAGATGATCAAGGATCTAGGGCTCACGGCAATCCATGTAACGCATGATCAGCAGGAAGCTATGGCAATTGCGGATAGAATAGTCATAATGAAGGCGGGCAAGATAATTGAGGTTGGAACGCCGCTTGAGCTTTATCTCCGTCCCAAGGCGTTATTCACTGCAAACTTTCTAGGCGAAGCCAATTTTATTGCGGGTAAAATAGTAGAAAAGACCTGTAATGGGGTAAGAGTTGAAACTAACAGTGGCATTCTGAAAAGCTCTCAAAGAGTAGGATTTTATGGGGACAAAGTTGTGGTAGCTATAAGACCGGAATTCGTTACTATAAAGAAGAACGCAAAAGCTAAGAGAACGGAAGAGTTATGGAGAGGCAGAATCAAAAGTAAAGTCTTCATGGGTAGTATAATTCGTTTTACTGTTGAAACAGAGAGTGGTGACAGAATTATTTCGAAATGCCCATTTTATTTAGACATGAATATATGGGATCTAAATGATCAAGTTTTTTTGGAATTTCCACCAGACTATGTTCTATTGTATCCATACCCAAAGGATGGAATAGAGAAGGAAGTATCGATTGAATAGCAAAATTTAAAATCTTTCTCTCACATGTAGTTTGACGAGGCTATTAAGGAGTTTTTATGTGATGGAAAGCTGGTTTGAGAAACGCCGCATGAGTAAGGTTTTGGAGATAGCCTATCGCCAAATGACTATTGCTTTGGATACTGTTAATGATCTGGAAAGGGCTATAAACGCAGCTTCAGTTGAGGACAAAGAGACGGCTAAAGCAACGATAGATAGACTTTTTCACGTGGAAGAGGAGATAGATAATCTCCGAAGAACAGTCTTTGAAGAATTAACAAAGGGAACTCTGTCAAGCCGTGAACGGGAGGATGTTATGCATCTAGTTAAACGGCTTGATATGATGGCTGATTATGTAAAGGATTCAGCGAGAAACGTTTTGGTGCTGCTTGATGCAAATGTTCCTAAAGAACTTTGGAGAGCATTTTCGGAAATGTCATCTGCGCTATCCAGCACTGCCGCCGTACTAAGAGAAAGTCTAAGATACTTAGGTGAAGACAAAACCAAAGCCAGAGCCATGTCAGAAAAGGTTGAAGATGAAGAGAATAAAGTGGACAGGAAAAATTTAGAGATAAAGTCGCTTTTCCTGAAATATGGAGACAAAATAAACCCGTCAGTCCTGCTGATTCTTAAAGATTTGTTAGATTCTATGGAGGAAGCGGCAGACAGTTGCGCTGACACAGGGGATTATATCCGGGTCCTTACAGTCTAATCCAGTTTACAGCTAATTGTTTGAAATAGAAAAACATGCGGTTACTGCCCTCTTCTGGCGGCTTCCTCAAGCGCAACCACGCCCGGAAGTTTACTGCCAATTAAGAACTCTATTAGGGCACCCCCGGCTGTGCTGACGTAAGACATTTTTTCTGTCATCCCTAATTCTCCAACAGCTGCTACGGTGTGTCCTCCGCCGACGAGCGAGAAAGCCTTTGAAGAAGCTATTGCCTCCAAGATTTTTTTGGTTCCTTTCAAGAATTCCTTTCTCTCGTACACTCCTAGAGGTCCACTTAAGACTATGGATTTCGCCTTCTTTATGAGCAAGGCATACTGTTTGATTGTTTCCGTCCCAATGTCATAGATTGGGAATTCAGTTGGGAGATCTTTAACCGATATCTCTTTTCTTTTGCCATCTACCTCAACTGCGACGTCAACGGGGGTTTTAATTCTTCCAGGATATTTTTCAATAAGATCCTTTATGCCAGAGAGCAACTCCAAGGCTTTCTGTTTCTCCAGTAAGTCCATGTTCAGCTTTCCTAGGTTTACTCCAGTCGCCGCAAGGAAGAGGTGCCCAGTGACCCCTCCTGTCAAAACATAGTCCGCAATATTGTTCGTTAGGACATGGTTAGAGATCTTAAGCGAGTCGTCAGCTTTTGCTCCGCCGAGGATAAAGATGCAAGGTTTCTCCGGAGCTTCCAGAATCCTGTTTAAGGCTTTAAGTTCTCGTTCCATTATCCTACCTCCGACACTTGGGAGGACTGCGGAGAAACCTACAACTGAGGCGTGAGCCCTATGAGCTGCGGAGAAAGCATCATTGACGAACAGATCAGCAAGGGAGGAAAGTTCCTTCACGAAGTCTGATTTGGCGTGTTCTTCAGGTGCCTTCGCTTTCTGCTCTTCGGGGTATATACGGGTGTTTGCTAAGACAAGAACGTCGCCGCTTTTTAGTTCCCTTATAGCGGTCTTCGCTCTTTCCCCGTAAAGGTCATCCACATATTTCACGGGTTTACCAAGCACTTTACTAAGGGCCTCAGCGTGTTGTTCGAGAGTTGTAAAATCAGGGTCTCCAGGTCTTCCTTGATGGGCCAAAATTGCGACTTTGGCACCTTTTTCAATGAGCTCCTTAATCGTTGCTTCTCCATGAGCTCTGATTCTCGTATCGTCTAAGAGCTTCTTTGTTGATGGATCGACTGGTGAGTTGAAGTCAACTCTCACTAGCACTACTTTTCCTTTAACATCAACATCATCTAATGATAGAATCTTTGTCATACTATCCACTTCTCAAACTAAGAAAAGAGGGGGTTAAAGTTCTTAAATTTGAGCCTCCTAAAGACCGTCTTTCTCGGCTATGAGCTCTATTAGCTCACACATTCTGCATGAGAAGCCCCATTCATTGTCGTACCATGCTAGCACCTTAACCAGGTTCTCAATAGTCATTGTTGATAATCCGTCGACGATCGCGGAGTAGGTTGAATGGTTAAAATCTGACGATACGAGAGGTTCTTCAGTATAGTAGAGAATACCTTTTAGATTCCCTTCCGCTGCTTCTTTATAGGCTTTGTTGACTTCTTCGACAGATACAGGTCTTTCCAGAACCGCTGTAAGGTCGACTATTGAGACATTTGGAACAGGGACACGTAAGGCTAAACCATTAAGCTTCCCGGAAAGTCTCGGCAGTACTTCACCGACTGCCCTAGCCGCACCAGTCGTCGTCGGTATTATGTTTATAGCTCCGGCACGAGCTCTACGTAGGTCAGTGTGGACGAGGTCTTGAATTCTCTGATCGTTAGTGTAGGCATGTGCTGTTGTCATCAAACCCGTCTTCACTCCGAAGTTATCATCAAGTACCTTAGTAACGGGAGCAACACAGTTGGTTGTGCAGGAGGCATTTGACAAGATAAAGTGCTTCTTAGGATCGTACGCCTTCTCATTAACACCCAAAACAATTGTTATGTCAGGGTTTTTGGCTGGAGCTGATATTAACACTTTCTTAGCGCCGGCTTGGATATGCTTTGAAGCGTTTTCGCGGTCTGTGAATAGACCTGTGGATTCAACTGCTAAGTAGACATCCATCTCTTTCCACGGGAGCTGAGCTGGGTCTCTCTGATTTAAAAACGGAACCTTTTTCCCATTAACAACTATTCCGTCGCTTTCAGCCTTAACCTCAAACGGTGCTGGACCATGAACTGAATCATACTTTAGCAAGTGCGCCATCGTCTTCACATTTCCAATATCGTTTATGGCTACAAAGTCTATGTTGGCTTTTCTCTCTAAAGCCGCTCTGAATAGCAGTCGACCGATTCTTCCAAATCCGTTTATTGCAACTCTTATGGTCATATTTATTCACCTTAGACTTAAAATAACCCGTGACTCCTAATAAATTTTCGCATATGCTTAAAAGAATCTTCTCACAGTTCTATCTCAAAAAGCTCTTGAACGGGTTTTTCAACAAAAGTCAGAGCCATCTGTTTACCTTCTTCCATCGAAGAGACACCTTTAAGGGTTTCCAAAACTCCATTTTTTAGGAAAATCCTAAGTCTTCTCTCTTTCTGCAAAAAAGTTATTGAGACAGAACTGCCCTTTCTCAACTCTATCTTGCCTTTTCCCATCGTGCAACCCGTAGCGATCTGAATGCCATCAACTATACATGAAAAAGGCGGAAAAGGCTCAGTCTCTACGATGACATAAGTCTCAGAAAGGGTTCTGCCTAAAACTTCATTCGCAACTAGTCCTGCCCTAAGACCCAGAACAAGGAATGGACCTAAATGTCCATGAAATCTAACAGCATCCTTCAACAGCCTTTTAGAAATGACGTGATGTGGAAATACCATGAGCCTCAAACCTCATTATTAATTTCTAGTTCAACACTAAAGTCACCCTAGTTTTTGTAAAACTTTAAATATAAGTATTACTATGTCCAGAAAAAGTATTACTCCTCGCGGTTGACTTGCCATACTTTGGAACCCGCGACATAACATGTATAGTATTCTTCGCTACGTTGTGGGGCATACTAAACTCCTTAGTCTCACCAATCTTTTTTAAATTTTTCAATCTGCCTTTTCTCTGTGATCTGGTAGGCTTCGCCTCGTTGATATTAGCGGTTTGGTGGGTAAGAAAACTGGGCACGGCTACGTTAACAGGCTTCATAGCAACATTAATTAACTTTATCTTGAATCCAGGAGGTTTCCATTTTCTAGGGTTCACCGTCGCCTCCATGGTATTTGATGCTTTTGTCGGATTTGCGGTTTACAGGCGCTTGTTTGAACGTAGACGGCTAAGCTCCATCTTTCTATTGGAGGTCTCAACATTCTCGGCAGCAATAGTGGGACTAATAATTGGGATGTTCCTTATGGATCCTGTAATATTACAAAGATGGGGTGGAGCGCTAGTTTGGGCTGGATTGCATGCCGCGGGTGGGGTCATTGGAGGGACGTTAGGGGTCTTATTGATTAACGTTCTTGCTAAGAGGGGAATAAGAGCAGGACAGATTGAAGGTTGAATTTGAGGAGAAGGCCTTTTATTTCTTATTGAGCCAAGTTGTTATCAGTTCATCTAGCGGTTTGGTTCTTCGATATCTCCTCTTCCTAGTGTAAAGTGGATATCCACCAATCGCTGAGTAAGATGCCTTGGCGACCTCATCAGCCTCACCTTCGCAGAAGTCTCTCCACGATTTGTTATGTACGAAGGATTCAGGTCTTAACCATTCAGGCGTAAATTCATCCATCTGATCAGGTTTTATACATACACATGCAACATCGAGTTTACGGTGAAGACTCAGGGGACATGTAAAAACTCTTGTCAAATCCATCTTATTCTCTACGACGGTCTCACCTTTAGGCGAAAGCTCTTTAAACTTCCTGAAGAGCTTCAACCTAACGTATTCTACTATAGAAAAGGCAAGATCTAAGGGATTATGGTGCTCCAAAAGGCTCGTGGATACGGCTCTTTCATGTAGATGGACATGGCATCCATTTCCGGACCATTTAATGTAGACAGACTCTTTGATGCCTCGACTATTCAGGTAACGAATAATTTCTTTAGCAAATAGAAGCGTTTCCCGCCAATTGGAAATTGTACCATCAATGTCCCATGTAGGAGTGCAGTATTTGATGTTCGAGAAGTCATAAACATCCTCAACCTCATCCAACGCATTATATACATTCGCCGTTGCATAGACTGATCTTATTGTAAGCCCTTTTAAGTTTAAAACCTTCGAGAATTCCTTTAGATTCTCGATCTTTAGAGGGCGACCCTTAAAATATCTTTGAAAAATTAGGTTGCCTGAGGCGTCTGCCTGGTGAACAGCAACCCATCTGCCCTTACAAAACTCCGAAAGCTCATCTTGGACTTCGAATCGTGAATAGTACTCACCAGAACGGATCAAGGTATCTCGGCTTCCCTTTTACCAACTGTTTTCTGAATCTTTTCCATGACATGTTGTGGGAGGGAGATGTCCTCTTTCCTCATATCTACCGGCTTCATTATTGTTAAACCCTTAGACCGGAGAATCGCGATCTCGTACATTTGAAGGCTATGATTTGTCTGCCTCATCTTTTCTATCAGTACATACCTCCTCAACACGCCTCCCCTTACAGACCTTCGAAACCTCAATATTCCATCTGCGATATGCTCAATTCCCCAGCCGAAAGCTTCAGACGTGGTTATGGCATACTGAGAAGTTGCCATTAGAGTGAAATCCCATTTTGAAAGAACTTTCTTAATAAAGTATGAGTGTCTTCTGGACATTGCTGGTTTATCAAGCCAGAAGGCTGATAGCGAATCGATCACGAGACGGGCTCTACCGTATCCCAAAGCCTTTTTGGCTTCGATGATCTTGTTGACAAGCTCTTCTATGTCAAGGCTCTGAAGAGACCATCCATCCTTCACGCCCATCAACGCGTCGATTATAATGAGTTTCTTTTCATCTATGCCTTTGGAGAAGTCAAAACCAAACTGGGCTGCTTGGGTAATTATTGAGCTCTTGCTCTCTTCAGTTGTGACATATATACATCGGTCTCCTTCTTTCACACCTTGAGCGATAAAGTGTATACAGAGAATTGTCTTTCCAGTGCCAGGCTCACCAGTGACTGCGACTGTGAAACCCCTTGGAATTCCTCCCTCAAGCATTTGATCTAATTCCGCGACTCCAGTAGATAATCGTTCAATTGACATGAAATAAACACCGAGACTATTCTTATATCTAATCGCAGAGTTATTTAATTGTTCTTTCGTTCAAAAAGGTATACAAATCCTTACAGCATGTAAGTTTTTAGGTTTAAATATAGCAGAGGCCCCTTCTCTTGAGGCAATCTCGAGATAGTAGGCGTAAGGCTATTAAGAATCTCAAGAGGGTCAAGTCTTATCTCCTCTATTTTTTTGTCTGTGCTCTGTATTCGTTTGGCAATTTCTTCGATTATTAGGTTTTCAGCGATGAACTCGCACATGCATATCTCCCCGTGATTTATGAGCTTCCGAATAATCATCTTCTTAAGTTCCTTTCTTTGCTCCATGTTTAGGTATAATTTCCTAGCCTTCTTGTATTTTTCTATATGGAAAGGAGGCATCTTAGGCTTCGTGGAAAGTATCCTTACTCTTTCCCGCCATTTTTCTAACCAGTATCCTACCCAAAGGTTCAGAAATGCTTTGAACTCGCCGGTTCTGTAGTAAAGAGTCTCCTCAAACTTTTCGAAGGCAGAGACACTATCTTTTGACATCCAATTGCATTCAATCCAAGCTTCGAGGTCTCGGCAAGCATAAACAACCATCTGATAATCAGTTGTATACGGCTCAAACTGGGGAAGGTAAGCCTCAATGTGTTCACTAAGTAAAGAAAGAATCTTTCTTCTTCTACTCAACAGATCCATTGAGGACACTCGCAAGTCTCTAAAAGAGTTTACGAAATGTTAGATTTAAACATGTCTATAAGAACCGAAAAATAAAGAGATACACTTTAATCAATCCAGAGATAATATGTAAATTTGCGCCTATTCATCCTCTTTTAGAGCTGCAGATCTTCTTTTCTCGGTAACCCTTCTCTTGCACCCATCTTTGTGAGAACTCTTGATGCGACAAAATTACCTAAAAGACCACATTCTCTCAACGTCTTTCTGTTGAGTAGACCGTAAAGAAACCCTGCGCAAAAGGCGTCGCCCGCGCCTGTACTATCAATAACCTTAACTCTATAAGGCTTTATGAGATATCTATCTTGCCCATTCGTGACGAAACAACCTTTACCACCAAGCTTAACAGCGACAATCTTAACACCCTCACTGAGCAGAACGTCAGCGCCCTCCTCATAGTCTTTTCCAGTTAAGAGTCTTAACTCGTTCTCGTTGGGAAAGACCGCAAAGCATTTTTTTATTAATGGCCTCAAGTTCCTCAGACCTTTACGCGCATATATCATGCCTGGGTCTAATGTAACTTTAGTATTTTTTAACATCTTTAAAAGCTTCTTTTGCGCTTGGAAAGGTTTTTCGCCAGCGAAGGATGTTATATGCAGAAAATCCGCGGATGAGGCATATTCTAGATCGATCTCCTCGAATTTTAATGTGTTATTTACGCCTGGGTCGAGATACAAGGCTCTTTCTCCCTTCTGATTTACGAAGCCCATAACTGTTCCGCATCTTCCACTCTCTGAGACTATTATTCCATCAGTGTTTACGCCCTCTTCTCTAAAAGCATTCAGAAGATATTCACCTTCAGGCCCTTTAGCAACCTTGCCAATATAACCCGTCTTAACACCTAGTCTAGCTAACCCGACAGCTGTATTTGCCGCTGAGCCTCCAGGCGACTGTTTAAAGTCAATTATCTCGCTCTCCTCTTCTGCTTTAGCTATGTGGCTTACCTTGTAGAGCCTATCGATATTTAATGCTCCAAAGCAAATGACTTCAAATTTCATGTTATCAACTCTTTAAGGAATAATCTGTACTTGCCAAGTTTTCCTCCATAATTTCCAGCTGAGATTTTTATGACACCATCGACTTGTGCAGCCGCCTCTATCCCAGCCTTCATAGCTTCTTTCACAGACCCTATGGTTATACCATTAATCACGATTTCAGGTATATAATTGACTCCTTCCGGAACCTTTGACTCCTTACCAAGCCTCTTTCTAAGCGACGGGCAGTATGGATGATTTGTCGTCGGACCTATTTGTGGGAATTTAGTTTCTGCCTTTGAACCGGCAGAGCATATTCCGAAAGGCGTTACGGCACCCCCAACCTCATCGATGGCTTTCAAGGCTTTTCTCCCAGCCTTTATCACGGCGGACTTTGTTCTGCACATATACCAAAAGTTTCCACCTATAACGCCGCGCCCATAACCAAGTCTACGTTCAATCAAAAAGTCGGGAACCATTATCGGTACGACTATCACCTCGCGGCCGTAACGTTTTTCGACCCATTCGTAGCCATCACCGCAGTGACCAATTCGTTCCATTGTGTCGACTTTGCCGATTGGATTGGGACAAGCGTCGAAGACTGCGGTGAAAGGTTTAACCAATATATCTTGACGCACTCTATAAGAAAACTCTTTATAGAATCTTTCCAAGGCTTCTTCTAATGACTTCTTTTCATTCAATCCGAACCAGAACTGAAGTATCACGCCTAAACGTTTATCTGGTGTTTCATTACGGCGCACATACTTTTCTATACCTCCCTCAATTCGTCCAATCACGATGGAAGGTGTGGCTGTTGAGTCTTGAGCCGCCTTCCTAAGCGTCGACATGTCATCAGCGGTGACAAGGATCCTAAAGTATAAGCCGTCAAAAGCCTCAGCGTAGGTGTCTTCAAACTTTACTTTCACAGTGAACCTCCTTCAAATTAATATTTCCAGCACAAATATTTGCTTGAGGACGATAAATATTAATTGTGACTTATAGCCAAAATAGCAAATCTTATAAATAGAGCCGCTCGGTATTTCCCAGATATCTTGGAGATCACCATTTAGATGACAACAGTAAGGGCGGAACCTAGCATAATATATTGGTTGGGAAACAATCTCTATCTAAACATAACTAATAAATGCCCAAACAACTGTTATTTTTGCATCAGAAACTTTCGTAAAGGTATAGGCGATTTCAATCTAGAACTCAAGAGAGAACCTTCGACTGAAGAAATAATAGCAAACCTTCATAAATTTATAAATAAACGAGAATGGAATGAAATTGTCTTCTGCGGCTTCGGCGAGCCTACAGAAAGGTTAGATTGCCTCCTAATGGTTACCAGGTGGATAAGAAAGTATTACGGAAAGCCTATAACAATTAGGGTAGATACAAATGGGCAGGGGCGCCTCCTTAATAAACAACGTAACATCATTAAGGAGTTGAAGTCAGCGGGCGTAACAAAGTTAGCGTAAGCCTCAACGCTCATGATGAGGAAACTTATAACAAAATCTGTAGACCATCTTTCTTAAACGCCTACCAAAGTATTCTGGAATTTATTGAAAGATCTAAGGAAGAAATTGATACTGAAGTGACAGTTGTTGAAGTCCCGGAGATAGATATCGACAAAGTCAGAGAAATCGCTCATAAAATTGGAGTAAGATTAAGGATAAGAAAATACCTGCCATGCTTCTTGTGATCTGTGTGATATCACAATTAATTTCTCAAGCTCTAGAAAACGTCATCCAAGCCTTCCTATCGCTTCGCCCCTGACGCTCTTTCTAAATGAACTGCTCTCCCGAATTAACCATTCCATGTTGTCATGCGTAATTCTTTTGACGATCGGAGCCCTCTCCGGATAGAGAGCCTTTAGCTTATTCAACAAGATAGAACTGCACATACCATCTAGAGTCTGAATGGACCAGTTTTCTAATAGACGAATGGTATAGTCTTTACC
>CAYSEL010000060.1:0-14801 GCA_964430035.1 uncultured Candidatus Bathyarchaeia archaeon | reverse complement strand
CCAAGATATAGCGGATTTCGTTGGTGACAGCTTGGAGTTATCCCTATGCGCAACCCAAACTCAAGCAGAGATAATAGTCTTTTGCGGGGTCAATTTTATGGCTGAGACCGCAGTCATCCTCAACCCGGATAAGAAAGTTCTGATACCTGACAAAAACGCTCTATGTCCTATGGCAAGCATGTTGCCAGCTGAGCTCGTCCGTTTCTATCGAAAAAAGAACCCCGACGCAAAAATTGTTCTCTACATCAATACTCTGGCCGAAGCTAAGGCATATTGCGACGCAGTGTGTACATCAGCAAACCCTGCAGAGATAATTGACAGAATGGATTCAGAAACTGTGCTGTTTGGGCCGGACTCTAACCTTGCACGCTATGCGATGAATTTCACTCGCAAACGCGTAGTGCCAATACCAACCTTTGGCTTCTGTCCAGTTCATGTATTATTCAACAGAGAATCTATTCTAAGACTCAAAGAAGCCTATCCAGATGCCGAGGTACTCGTTCACCCCGAATGCATACCGGAAGTCTGCAAAATTGCTGACTTTGTCGGTAGCACATCTAAAATGTATAAAAGGGCCTTAATGTCTGACGCTTCAAAGTTTATTGTTGCAACAGAAATAGGGCTCCTACACCGAATAGAGAAAGAAAGAAAAGATGCCCAGCTTATTCCTGCTTATGATGGGGCAATATGCGTCAATATGAAGCTTCACACACTTGAAAAAATCTATCTTTCCCTCAAGAATGAAAGATATCAAGTGAATTTGCCACGGAAAATCATGAATAGGGCAAGAGCTTCTGTAGAGTTCATGCTTAAGACTAAAGAAACCTTAACATAAGGGCAATTGGATTTGGGAGGCGGCTCGATAAGATAAGAAACCGTAAAAGATGTGTGAACATGAGTGGAAACAAGTAAGCACAAAGACTCATATCTGCAGCATGCCTACCATAATTGGAGAGGTTCTGGCGGGTAAAATAGAAGAAGAATAGTAAACGGTCTAAATGAATATTCGCTCTATTTTTTCTCAAGCGTATATCGCCGGGTTTTTGGGTCGCAGTCTACCTTTTCTTCCTCAAAGAGCTTCCTAAGAGACCTAAAGACGACTTTAGGTTTTTTGCCCAATCTTTCGGCAATCTCAGTGAGGGTGAGAGGTTCAGAGTTGCTTAATAATTGGATTATCTCGTCTTCAGTCTTTCCCAAGTAAATGCACCCTGCTCTTCAGTATTTTCGGCATTAAAAATATATGCCTTATCTTAAACTATAACTATCTTTAAGCTTTTGAATCTCTGACTAAGCATCACCCAATTGTTGGGGAAACAACTAAAAACAAGATTGACAACATAATTTACAGTGAAAAACTTGGGCACATGCCTCATTTGTGGGGATGAGAAGACTACTATATCAAGCCTTATTGGAGTCTGCTTATCATGCATCAGGGAAAGGCCTGAAAGAGCAATTGAACTAACGGATAAGATCCATGCAGAAACACGGGCAGCTTTCAGTCTCCCCCCTAAACCTCCAACTAGCTGGAAAGGGATCTTATGCGGCATGTGCGGCAATAACTGCAAGATTGATGAAGGCGAGAAGGGTTTCTGCGGCTTAGTCTGCAATATTGACGGTCATCTTGTTCGTATGGGAGGCACCCCCGAGAAGGGCGTGCTCGAATGGTACTATGATCCCCTCCCAACTAACTGCGTCGCATGGTGGTTCTGCCCAGGCTGCACAGGTGCAGGCTATCCAAAGTATGCTTATAAGCCAGGCGTTGAGAAGGGTTATGCAAACCTAGCAGTCTTCTATGGTTCATGTAGCCTCGACTGTCTCTTCTGCCAAAATTGGCATTATCGAATTCTATCTCAGAATGCAAGCCCTATAGTTAGTGCTTCAGAGCTGTCTAGTAAAGTGAATACCAGTGTTTCATGTATCTGTTTCTTTGGCGGAGATCCGTCAGTTCAGATGCCTCATGCTTTAAAGATGAGTGAGTTAGCCATAGCAGATGCGGAAAGGGAGAAACGCATCCTAAGAGTTTGCTGGGAGACTAATGGAAATATGAGACTGGAATACGCTAAGAAGGCGGCTGAAATTTCGCTTCAATCTGGCGGGATAATGAAATTCGACCTGAAAGCTTGGGATGAGAACCTACACCGAGCACTTTGCGGGGTCTCAAATGAGACAATTCTAAGAAATTTCAGAACTATAGGGGAAAAGTACTTTAGGGCACGCTCTGAAATTCCAGTATTGACTGCCAGCACCCTTCTGGTTCCTGGATACATAGATGCAGAGGAGGTTGAAAAATTAGCCTCTTTTATCGCGGGCATAGACCGTGGAATTCCATACACATTGCTAGCCTTTTATCCGCAGTATAGGATGAGCGATCTTCCAACTACGAGTCGAAGTCAGGCTGAGGAATGCTATGAGGTCGCCAAAAAGCATCTCCAAAGGGTCAGAATAGGAAATGTTCATCTTATCTCTTGAAATGGGAAAACTTGCCATTATTCGAAGATGTTTATGAAAGATTGATAGTTATTCAGTGAAAGAAAAATGTCTTGTCGATAAATGTTTATTTGATAAAAGCGTGTTAAAAGACTCAGTGCGAGGAGTATTTGCCGCCTTTTCAAGATGCTCTCAATTATTCCATCCAGTCCAGAGCAGAGTTGATTAGAAAAGGCTACTTGGAGGCGTAACTTTGTGTCTCCAACGATTTCGTAGGTCCCTTCAAGCCATATATCCTTCAGAAAATCTTATCTTGGTCTGAATTAATAATCATGGCGCATAATTTGATCGCATTGATGTAAAAGAGACTTAAAGCTGGGATCAGGAGACGAAGCTCGGTGTAGGATTAATTGGGTGCGGTTCTATAGGCACGGTGATAGCTGAAGCCATAGATGAAGGTAAGGCTGGTAACGTTGAGTTAATCGCTATCTACGATCTCGTTAGAGAACATGCAGAGAAGCTAGTAAAAAATCTCGTCAAGAAACCCGTGATCGCAAACAATGCAGAGGAACTGCTTACAGATAAAAGAATACAGTTAGTAATAGAGGCAGCATCACAAAAGGCCGTTAAACAATACGCTATTAAAGCCCTAAGCGAAGAGAAAGACATTATGGTCTTAAGTACAGGTGCTCTTCTTGACGATGAATTTTTCCAGAACTTGTCGAAACTTGCTGAGGAGAAAAAAAGAAAGATCTTTGTTCCATCCGGTGCCATACTGGGTCTAGATAATGTCAAATCGGCAGTAATGGGGCATGTAGATGAAGTTACCCTCATAACGAGGAAACCACCTCTGAGCTTTGAAGACTCTTCATTTGTAAAGAAGAAGGGGATTGACCTTTCGTCGCTTGAAAAACCTCTCACATTATATGATGGGTCAGCTAGAGAGGCGGTGAAACTCTTCCCTCAAAACGTAAATGTCTCAGCGACTCTAAGCCTTGCAGGTATTGGACCGGATAAAACTAGAGTCAAGATAATAATTGATCCTGAAATAAAAGAGATCATACATGAGATCCATGTGAAGGGTGATTTCGGTGAGTTTTGGACTAGAACAATTAACAAACCTTTTCCGACAAATCCAAAAACGAGCTATATTGCCGCTCTTTCAGCAATAACTACGTTAAAGAGGATGACAAGCAGCGTAATTGTTGGAACATGACTTCTCGTCATAAATTTTTGGGTCATTATCGCAAGGTTAATATGCATACCGTTGAATTTTCTCCATGAATAGGAGGCTTAATTTTGCAGATTCCGAAGGCATCTTTGAGGCGAAAACTTGCCACTTTTCTTGAGGAAGATGTAGGCTTAGGAGATATTACGACAGATGCCATTGTACCTGAAGGAACACATATTCGTGCCCAGATAGTAGCGAAAGAAGATGCGGTCATCGCTGGAATATTTGAGGCTGAAGTCTTCTTTAAAATGCTTGGTGTAAAATTTAATGCTATGGTTGAGGATGGGGAGGAGATTCCTTCTGGGAAGGTTATCGCCGAGATTGAGGGAGACGGACGCACAATCTTGATGGCTGAAAGGACAATATTGAATCTCATAATGCGTATGAGCGGAATAGCAACCGCCACACTGAGGCTCGTAAAGAAGGTTCGTGATGTCGGCTTTAATGTTAAAATTGCTGCAACAAGAAAAACAGTTTCGGGGCTTCGCTATTTCGACAAAAAAGCTGTTATAATTGGAGGGGGAGACCCCCATCGTCTAAGGCTTGACGATGCATTCTTGATAAAAGATAATCATATCGAGATTGCAGGCAGCATCTCGGAAGCCGTCAGAAGGGTGCGTAAAAATGCCAGTTTCTCAAAGAAGATTGAAGTTGAAGCTAGAACGCTTGAGCAAGCTGTTGAAGCGGCAAAGCTCGGGGTTGACATAGTGATGATTGATAACATGAAGGTTGAAGAAGCAGAGAAGACTATCGAAACCTTGAAGAAATTGAATCTAAGGGATAAAATTTTAATTGAGATATCGGGAGGCGTAAAGGAGGAAAACATACTAGAATATGCGAAGCTTAGACCGGACATAATATCCTTAGGCTCCTTAACTCACTCAGTTAGATCTATCGATTTAAGCCTCGAAGTTGTAGAAGTACAGACCAACAAGACATGAACACGAGATAGTTTTCATGTCACGATCTCTTTTATTATCTCAGTTACTTTTTTGGCCGGAGCATCTGTTTTGACTCCCCTACTATTGAAATGTGTGGCATGAGCTTTAAAACCATTCTTTTTGAGTACTTCAATGACATCCCTTTTTCGTGGAATTGGGATACCGACTTTGTCGCAGATCCTGTCAATCACATAATAGGTTGCTGGAGCGCTGGATTCCGCCACCAGAAGAGAGAGAATCTTCATAACATCATTTTTTCGGTCGAAGTGTCTAGTTGCCGCTTCCTCCTTAACCTTTTCACAGAATTTTTCCTCACATATTTTCCCGATCCATAATGGACCAGCTATTTTCATTAAGGAACCACATTCTGGGCATTGAAGCTTAAGATCAGAGATCAGACCTGTCGCGGTCTCCCTATGGAAACATGTGAAGCAGTGAAGCACATAGCCCATTTTGCGAATGCTTTCATCTGTGCTCTTTGCTCCATAACTAACAGTAGCATAAAGACGAATGTAATGATCTGCATAATAACTCAGTAAGGCTTTGACACCAACATCATGTTTTGCAGCGACGGAAGCGAGACAACCACATAGAAGCCTCAAAGCAAGCTCATGGCAGTATTCAGTCCTCAATGACAATCCACCATACTTTCTTAGGGCTGCCTTCGGATAGACGCCGCATAAAGTGGCGAGGTCAGTTGCTGTCAAAGCAATGAGACCACCATCCCGCAAGGCCCTAACCGCCGAGTCCATATATATGGTCGGAGATCCGAAAGGGTCGATGTCAATATAATCGAACCTTCTATGTGGTCCAGAATAGCCACTTAAGAAGAAGTTAGCATCTTCGTTTGCCAAAATTATTCGTTCCCCCACAGCGTTCAAGCTGATATTGTACTGTGCGATTTTGAATGCCTCGGAATTTATGTCATTCAAGTAGATTTTGTGGATGCCGCCAACCTCTTTTGAGAAACGTATACCTCTCACACCGCAACCTGTCAGCGGCTCTGTAACTCTGAGTTCTCTGTTAACATTTTTCTGGAAGGTTTGGAGAACCGCGATCGCTATATCGCGGTTCAATTTCATTCTTAGATTATAGAACACAGGGGCTTTTGATGCAGCGCGGTCTGAGTTATCTTTTCTGAAGGCGTCCCGTCTTGGTATGAGTATCTTTGCGGATCCTTCCGTAACAGTTTCCACTGGGTAATTAAATATTTTTTTAAGCTCTTCAATATCGGTATCTTCATTCATTCTCAATTGCGGTTCTTCAACTTCCGGAAATACTCGATTCAATCAAAGTATACATAAAGTATAATTTTATGTGCAAAATATTCTTTATTGAAAAGAAAAAATTGAGAAGCGAAAGAAGGAAAAACTTTTGGAGTTCAAAGAGTTCGGCTGGAACAACATATTCTTAGAAATTCCGGAGGAGATGCGTTTCTCACGTCAAGGTGGAAATTCTAAGGATGGATTCTTCCTCCTTGAAGCTGAAGATTACTTTGTTGAGGTCAGATGGGAAACTTTTGACTCTAAAAAAATTAAATCTTTGCCAGAAATCTTGGATGCCCTTATTGAGCAGATAAGGAAAAAAATTAAGAAGGGAACCACGGATATAAAAGTTGTCAACAAAGAGGATACATTCGTCTGCAAACATAAAGCGCTTTATGCAATTATACTGTCAAAAACTGAAGAACGCTTTTGTCTTTGGTATTGCGACGAAACCTCAAGGGTCATAACCTTACGATTTGTATTCAAAGAATTGAATGAGAATAGCAAAATCATAGTTAGACGCATGCTTGAAACTTTTAACTGTCACGGGGAAAAATCAAAAATCTGGTCACTAATGGATCTAAGTTTTGCTCTTCCGCATTCTCTCCTCTTGACCGAGACACAAATATCTGTTGGCAGAGCTCATTTCATATTTACTGAACAAAAATCATTGTTTTTCGCTGAAAAGATAACAAAAGTGTTAATCGAATATTTTTCGATGGCAAACCTAGTCTTTAAGGATACATACAAAGACATTGAAAAATGGTTTAAAGAAAAATATCAAAAAGATCTCATTAAGAGGTTGCGTGAAGGGAAAGTTGAATTCGAGACATTAGAGTCCCGCAAGTTCCGAAGGCACAGCATTTACGTAAAGAATGCCTTGAAAACTTCAGGGCTCACTTGGAGAAAGACCTCATTTTTTTATAACTTTACTTGGTACTGCTCAAACGCAAATAGAATATATTCGCTTACTATCATCTCGAGCATTAAAAGACCTTTATTATTTAAGAGAGAAATTGATAAAGATGGCTTAGAAAAAATGCTTCAAGATTTTCTGTCAACTTTCAAATGCCACTAGAAGCTAAGTCAACCTTAAAAGTTATTAGTCGATGCAAGTAAACTATTTTTTTATCTAAGGGATGCATGCTTTGGGGCCCATTCATTCATTTCCCAGCAATGCTATTTACTTTTTGCTTTTTTTCTCAATCTCTGTTTTTGCCATTTTCTCGATGCGGATACGTGTCTCTTCTGGGACAATGAACCCCAAAAGTCCTCTTTGGGAAAGCTGATTAAAGTAGGCGTTAAGCGAAGTTTCAGCTTCAACCAGAAGTAACTTATATTTTTCATTTAGATATTTCGCTATGTTCTCAACCGTTCTCTCTCCATCGCAAAGTTCCCAGACAATCGAGCCGATCGTATCAAGCTCAATTCTTCTCTCCCTGGGAGGCTGAGCAATCGATGATAAGATAGATCGCCTTTTCTTAGCCTCCTCAGGTCGCTGTAATGGAATTGTGATAACAACGTTGCCTCGCTCATTCTTTTCCCATTTAAGCATGGGGTTCCGTACGGGTTTCATCTTAAGAAATTCACTTCTAGGAATCTCCGGCGGTTTCGGTTTCTTTCTTCTTAGCAGCCTATCAAATATCATGTTTATTTTTCCAGAATAATAAATAACGTGGCCGCTTAAAAAATTATTCAAATATAGGATGTATACAACAAAGATTTTTAGGTCTGAAAGAAATCTTTAGCTGGTCTATACTGGTAGTTAGGGTGGCAAACGATTGGGGCTATTGAATAAGGATGTACTCAAATTTGATGCAGAGCACGCAACGGAGAAGATTTTGCGCTTCATAAGGAAAGTAGTTAGAGACGCAAAATCATCGGGGGTTGTCTTAGGTCTAAGCGGAGGGGTTGATAGCGCTTTAACCGCCGCTCTATGCGTCAGAGCTCTGGGTGCTGATAAAGTTTTGGGCGTTTTGATGCCTACTGCTTTTACCCCGGCGGAAGATATGAGGGACGCTGTTGAACTAGCTCAATCGCTTGGAATGAAAATTGAAAGGGTTGGCATCGAAGAGATTACTGAAGCCTTCATGGATGCTCTGAAAATAAAGCGGGACGATGCCAAGCTAAAGATTCCGTTAGCGAATATGAGGGCTAGGGTGCGCATGCTCATTCTTTACTTTTATGCGAACGCCTATAACTATCTTGTAGCCGGGACAGGAGATTACAGCGAGACATTAATCGGTTATTTTACGAAGTACGGGGATGGGGCGGCAGACTTCTTTCCAATCCGTCACATTTACAAAACACAGGTGAGAGAATTGGCAAGGTACCTAGGTATACCTGATAGAATCGCTTCGAAACCAAGCAGTCCTAACTTATATCCGGGTCATAAATTGTCTGATGAACTACCGCTTGATTATGATAGGTTAGATCCTGTCTTGTTTGGGTTATTCGATTTGAGGCTGCCTCCAGAAAAGGTCAGTGAAATGACAGGTGTTCCCTTAGGCATAGTTGAAGAGATTATTGCACGTCATAGGAGGACTGAACATAAAAGGAGACCTCCAAAAAGCCTCATCAAACAGAGAGATGAGGTGATAAGAGATGTCTGAAAATGCGCTGATGGTATTTCAGCCCTACGGTAGAAGAGCCAAGGCATCTTACGGTAAAACCCTTCTCGAAGTATCACGGGAGATAGGTATCAACATTGTATCGATCTGTGGAGGGAGAGGTCTTTGCGGAAAATGCAGAATCATCATAAGAGAGGGAGCTGCAAGTCTTTCTTCGCCTTCTGAAATTGAGAGGCGCATGTTCTCGGATGAAGACTTAGAAAATGGATTTAGATTAGCTTGCCAAGCCAGGGTTACAGACAGAGCCACTGTTGTTGTGGAGGTCCCAAGTTATAGCCAAGTTGAACAACAGAAGCTGCTTCTGAAAGGGTTAGAAAGACCCGTCAAACTGGCACCTGCAATTAAAAAGTTGACAGTACGTCTTAAAAAACCCTCACTTCAAGACGTTAAGGCAGATGTTGATAGACTCATAGACGCGGTTGAAGTTGAAACAGGTCGAAAACCCAAAGTCGACTATGAAACTTTGAAGAAGATACCTGAAACAGTGAGGATTGGAGACTGGGTGGTCACGGTGACGTTATGGGAAGACAGCGAGATAATCCAAGCCGAACCAAATGTGACCCATAGCCTTTATGGCGTCGCCGTTGATATCGGCACAACTAAGATTGTGAGTTACCTTGTTGACTTAAACCTTGCGAAGATTGTCGCCGTAAGTTCGATGATGAATCCCCAGATATCATATGGTGAAGACGTGATCTCAAGGGTTCGTTATATAATGGAAAATGAGGATGGTCTTGAAAGGCTGAACAAATCGATAGTTGAAGGAGTCAACCACCTTATAAGCGAAGTTTGCAGGGACTCCAGAATCTCTTCTCAAGAGATAATGGACATGACTTTAGTCGGCAACACGGCTATGCATCACATCTTCCTAGGCATCCAACCTAAATATGTCTCTTTGATGCCTTATCCAGCAGCCTTACAATCATCAGTTAATGTTAAAGCCAGAGACGTAGGCGTGAATATAAATCGGGGCGCTTATATTCACGTTCTGCCAACCATTGCTGGTTTCGTTGGAGGCGATGCAGTTGCAGATATTCTTGCGACGGGGATTCACAAGTCGGATGAACTTTCAATGCTAATCGACATAGGGACAAACACGGAGATAGTTTTGGGAGACAAAGACAAACTTTTTGCTTGTTCATGCGCATCTGGACCCGCCTTTGAAGGAGCACACATAAAATACGGTATGCGGGCATCTACAGGCGCAATCGAGCATATATGGATTGATCCAGAGACGCTTGAAATTGGATATAGTACCATTGGTGAAGAAAAACCTCGCGGTCTATGCGGGTCAGCTATAATCGATGCAGTTGCAGAGTTTTTGAAGAATGGCATAATAGATCAAAGCGGCAGATTCAATAGTGATCTCAAGACGGCGAGATTAAGGTGGGTAAACAAACTCCGAGAGTTTGTGATAGCATGGAAAGAGGAGACATCTATCAACAACGATATCGTTACTACACAAGAAGATATAAGAGAGATCCAACTTGCAAAGGCAGCAATATATGCAGGTGCATCAATTTTGATGAAGCGTATGGGCATTCTCCCAAAGGACATTAAAAAAATCTTCTTGGCTGGAGCCTTCGGCAACTATGTCGATCCAAAGAATGCAAAGATTATCGGCATGTATCCCGATGTTCCCCTTGAAAGAGTCCAATTTGCAGGGAATACTGCTGGCTCAGGCGCTCGCATGTCGCTCTTATCCCTCGATGCTAGAAGAGAGGCTGAGGAGATCGCAAAACGTGTGGAATATGTTGAACTTGGAGCTGACCCTGCTTTCCAAGATGAATTTCTTAAAGCAACTTACCTGCCCCATCAGGAAATTGAACGTTTCAGAAACATCGCCATACAATTAAAGAAAAGATGCAAAGATTGAAACAGTACTTAACCGCTTAGATTATAAGGAAATTCATAACTTATCACGCGATATAGGCGGGATTATTACTTGTGGATCGCTGAGAGAATGAAAAGGATAAAGCCTTCTGGGACAATGTCGATGGCTGAAAAGGCGCGTAGAATGGAAAAGGGCGGAAGAAAGATTTATCACCTTGACATAGGAGAGCCTGACTTTGACACACCGGAGCATATCAAAGAAGCCGCATTTGAAGCGATGAGAAGAGGGTTCACCCATTACACTTCAAGCAGGGGAATAATGGAGCTCAGAGAAGCTATCTCAGATGATTTGAAGAGAAGAGGTGTGGAAGCCGATCCAGAGAAGGAGATCATCGTCACGCCTGGCGCAAAGCACGCAATTTACTGTGCATGCCTTGCCACACTTAATCCAGGAGATGAGGTTCTTGTGCTTGCACCAACATGGCCAACTCATTTTCAATGCGTGGAGATTGCGGAGGCGCGGCCAATTGAGGTGCCATGCGGAGAAACTTACAGTCTAGACGAGGAGGCTTTAAAGGAGCGCCTAACGCCTAATTCAAGAATGATCTTAGTCTGTTCTCCGAATAATCCGACAGGTGGCGTTCTAACTATTGAAGAGATTAGAGTGATTGCGGATTTAGCTCGGGATCACGATCTTCTAGTTCTTTCAGATGAGATCTATGATCGAATAGTCTACGATAGTTTAGAAATCAGAAGCATTGCTTCGCTTGAAGGAATGAAAGAGAGAACAATTGTGATAAATGGATTCAGCAAAACCTACGCGATGACAGGGTGGAGGCTTGGGTATGCTTACGCAAACAAAAACATTATTGAAGCTATGGACCGAATACAACAATCAACCACAACCTGTCCAGCAAGTTTTGTTCAGAAAGCAGGTGTCGCGGCTTTGAAAGGACCGCAAGACTTTGTTGAGGAGATGATTAAAGAGTACGATAGAAGACGACGTTTCATAGTTGATGAACTCAACAAGATTCCAGGCGTTTCTTGTGTCATGCCTAAGGGCGCATTCTATGTCTTTCCAGACTTTTCAAGCCTTAAGGTTCCGAGTTTTGAATTGTCCGAAAGGCTTCTTGTTGAGAAAGGAATCTCAACAACTCCTGGCTCCGAATTTGGAGCAAGCGGGGAGGGGCATCTCCGCTTGTCCTATGCTACCAGCATCGAGACTATAGGCGAAGCTTTTAAGAAGGTTTATGAATTTGTTAATAGATGGTTTTAAGAGTTGAAAAGGGGATGAAGAGATGTTTGATGATAAAGCTCTTTCAGTCTTGAAGCAGATGATTGAATCTTTTGGACCCTCAGGATTCGAAAGAGAGACAGCTCAAATAATAAAGGAGTATATGAAAGCATACGCAGATGAAATCCTCACAGATAAGCTTGGCTCCGTCATCTTTCTTTTGAGAGGACAAAATGAGCGCCCCCATTTGCTCTTAGCTGGGCATATTGACGAAGTCGGGTTTGTAATCTCGGGCATAGATGAGAAAACGGGTTTTCTGTCCTTTAATCCTCTAGGCGGGTGGTTCGACCAAGTTCTACTTTCTCAAAGGGTTGTCGTACGGACGGAAAAAGGAGATTTGCACGGGGTCATCGCGGCAAAGCCTCCGCACCTTCTCAGCGATGAGGAACGAAACAAAGTCGTTACACAGGACAAAATGTACATAGATATAGGTGCCACATCAGGTAAGGAAGCTATGGAGGCAGGTGTGAAGATAGGTGACCCCGTCGTACCATGGTCTCCTTTCTTGCTGATACATCAAAGAAGGGTAGCCATGGGCAAAGCCTTTGACGACCGTATAGGAGCATTCGTCATGATGGAGACGCTTCGGCGTATACGTGAAGAGCACATAATCCATCCAAACACAATTTACGGAGCTGCTACGGTTCAAGAGGAGGTCGGGCTTAGAGGTGCACAGACAGTTGCTCACATTGTTGACCCAGATGTAGCCATAGTTCTTGAGGTCGATATTTCAGGAGATGTGCCTGATATAAAGCCTTCTGAAGCGCCTGCAAAGATGGGTAAGGGACCAAGCCTTGTCACTTATGACAGAAGCATGATTCCTAACCAGCCTCTGAAGGAGTTTGTTATCCAGACAGCGAAAGAAGTTGGCATCCCGTTTCAACTCTCACAAGTATTTAAGGGAGGCACTGACGCTGGTCGAATACATCTGAACAGGGCGGGATGCCCAAGCGTCGTCCTCAGTGTCCCAACTAGGCACATACATAGTCATGTCGGGCTCCTTAGTCTAGAAGACGTGGAGAACACTGTGAGGCTGGTTATTGAACTTGCGAAGAGGTTAGACAAAAAAACTGTAGAGAGCTTCACAGCGATTTAGAGCAAAACGCGCTTGAGCCCAGTACGGATTTATCGATGAATTTGATGGCGCTAATACCGTTTTAGTAGTTAGATCTTGTGGATTGCGCTTGCGTAGGCTTGTGTCTCCAGAAGAATCTAGTCTCGCCCATAGTCTTCACGTTTAAGGGTCTTATCCTTGCAACAATGGGAAAGTCCTTAACTACTTTTCCTAGTACGAGGCAATAGTGTGGCGGCAAATCTCTAACAATGGATATTGCGGTTTCTGCATCAACCCGTGCAGCTCGAGATATAATCTCAAGGTCATGTTCATTTACGAAGTTTAAGAGGAATATGTTGTCAGCCTGTCGGTAAATGTTCTCATGGATCGTGTTTGGCTGATTCGTTATAAAGGTTGTGAAGACCCCAAAGTGCCTCATTCGTGTGACAATGTCGTCCCAATATGTCTCTTTTAGGTAGAGATGCGCTTCCTCAGCAAAAAGGAAAACTGCCCTAATCTTCGATTGGGAGAGGGCTTCTTGGAGCTTGGCGAGGAGGCATTCGACAACGATTTGGCGGTCAGTCGGTGAGGTGTCGCTTAGGTCCACAATTATGAGTCCGCCGCCATTCCTTTCGCTTTTACGGAGCAAATCTTCAAAATCTGTCGCTTCAGCCATGTTGTCTGTGAAGAAGTTTGAATTTATGAGTGCATGGTAACGGGAGAACATTGCGTCCCTGATATGTTGGTTGCACTCCCACTTTTTTATCGCCTCGCCTAAATTGTGCAACGTGAGCGCGCCTCTCTCTTGCAAAACTTTCCAAATGTGCCTGAACTCTCGTGCTGATGTGCCCGGCAAATCTAGAGCATAAGTCAAAATTCGCATGATGACGTAGAGGTCCGTCTGATAGAGGGTCATCTTAAAGTTCTTACCCGGCGAAAGCACGTGAACCTTGCTGTAGTACTCGTTTCTCTCTCCATCAATTGTATATCCAAGGTTTATGTACTCTCCATTTAAGTCTAAAACCACAACGGTTGCGCCATGCCCAACAAGTCCAAGTGCAAGGATCTTAGAAAGATGAGATTTCCCGGTACCCTTCCTTCCGGTTATTATGTTAAGCCGTCCATCAAGCTCGCAAGCATCTATAACGAATATCGACGACTCTTGGGTCCAGCCGAGATTTATGTGAAGATCCCCGCTTATGCCTGCCATTTTTATCAAAGACTCGGTTGTCAAAACCCTTATCGTCGAATGGGTTCTTGAGGGTAGCCAATAGATTTCAGGTCTAAGATCGCCTTCTACAATTGTTCCGTGTATCTTGCAGACAAGTAGACGTGCATCTTGAATGTAGAGCATATAGGATGTGACATCTAGTGGGTCTAAATCTTCCCCTTCGAGACCTTCCCCCGACTCTGGTGAACGGAGAAGTTCTTCTAAGATGCCGGGAACGTTTGCGTATTGTATGTCTATGACCTGTGCTATCATCGATTTCTTAGCCTTGTTGTCTTCGATTATTAGGTATTCTCCCTTTTCCACATCCTCGTTTGGGAAGCTCAAAATCTGCAATGTATTTCCAACTTTTTTGAAAAGCCGCATAGCCTTAATCCTCATAGCATGTTCCATAAGGTCCGAAAAGGGTCCTGCGAATATCGCGGCGCATAACCATCTTTAACCCACATCTTCGCAAAAGAAAAGCTTGAATTCCTATCACGTCTGTTGATGTAAAGGTTGAGTGAATATGAGCCAGCCTAAGAGTTTCTGGGTAGCCTTGATAGTTCAATTCGTTTCCAAGGAGTCTCTCAACAGCTCTTATCCCTTCTTCTCTGGAAAGGTTTCTGTCGATATCAAGGCGGAAGGAAGATCCGATTTTAGATAACTTAGCCACGTAAACTCTTCCGAAACGAGATATGCTCTTAGAGAGGCTTAACGGGAGATCTTCAACCTCGAAGAGGCATGGCGGCCTATACCTTTCAATCAAGCTGGTTATTTTTCTTCCCAGAAACTTGACACTAGTATCCTTAGAGAATGCGAGGACAGAATTTGAGTTTCTTTCAGCATCCTTCAGTATCTGAGCAACTTCTTTATTAGGGTTGCCTGGCATTCCAGCGGTCAACGAGCCGTCCCATAG
>CAYSEL010000059.1:0-20353 GCA_964430035.1 uncultured Candidatus Bathyarchaeia archaeon | reverse complement strand
CTCTTACTGTGTTGCCACAAGCTTGGCACATTTCTGAAGTATTTTTGCGGTCAATCGACCCGTTTGATGTTCTTCTCTGGAAATTTAGGTGTTTTTCCAGAATCGGCTTCGCCTGCCTTTTACATTCGAGATGAAGTTTTGCATGGCGTCAAAGAGAGGATCCCATAAACAATAATATGGTGTTCCAATCACCAGGTTGAGGGCTAGGATTATTGGAGGTGAACTTTGTAGGCCTCTTGGGATAGTGACCCCCCGCCAACAAACTACCCTCTATGATAAAGGAGAAATTGCCTGCAAACCGAACCTCGACTCCAGCTTCAATAGTCAAAGTCTTGCCAGAAAACATGATTATGTCTTTTGTTATTATATATGGGCTTTCTGAAAGTTTCCAAGTCAAACATTATGTTTGTGAAAACATAAGTTGCATTCTCGCTGTAGCATATCAATCTCTTTTGTGCGTTTGGATCAACAGTATTGCGCATGCCAGTCAATGTTATAAATAACTATTTTTCCCTGAGGAAATAGTTAAGATTTTTGTTTTTGTGAAGGATGTTAACCTCTTGGCTTTGGTAGCGTGTTATATCACGTGGTAAATGTTTCTAGGAATGTTTTTGACGCTTCTGAAGGTTGAGTTGCTTGGGAAACTGTTGAGGAAATTTTTGTTCTGGTCTAAGGATTACGACCACTCCCGACTTTCAAAGATTTTATTATCAATGATAATAAAGTTCGAGTAATTTCCAGCTGAATGACAATGAAGGAAAACATTAAAAGGCAGTGGCGAGATTTGCCAAGAAGTATGGCATAAGTCAAATACGGAATGTTGGGAGGGAAAATTAGAGTTAATTTAATTTCAGTGCATATAGTGATTTTTAATTTGAAGGCATCTTTGATTGAATGAGTAAACAGCTCGAGTAAAAAGGATGAAAATGGAAAGGTTCAAAAGCATGTCATTTCAATTTTAGCCTTTCAGCCCTATCTATACGCATCCTCCACTCTTCATAGCTTTCAAGCATTCCCTGCTCTTCTGCTGCTCTCCTAACCCATTCATAGACAGGCAATCCTTGACTTACTATTAGCTCCAAAGGATCAATCTTTTTCCCAATTATCTTTCTGAGCCACCTCTGCATATTCAGTTCAAGTTGATCTACAATTTCATTTTTTTCATCAGCAAGATTGATAGTCTCTTCGGGATCAGTACGCATATTGTATAGTTCCGTCACAGGGCCTTCCCAGAAAGAGTTGTCAAGAGTCTTTATCAACTTCCATTCTTCGGTCCTGACAGCCCTCTTTGCCGTCCACAATCCTTGGTTCACGTAAATGTAGTCCCAGCCTTTCTCCTCCTCATTGGCTATCTTTATGAGGTTCTTTCCTTCCAAACACTCGGGAACCTGGATGCCGAACAGATTCAGCACGGTAGGCATGATGCATAATGTCGACTGAACAAGCGCCTTAATACTTTGATCCTTAGGTGCCATTTTTGGATATCTAACTATTAGAGGAACACGGATTGTCGTTTCATAGACTTCATGGTGATCAAAGTAGAAGTGGTGCTCTCCTAAGCTTTCTCCATGATCAGAAGTCATTATAATAGCGGTTTCATCGTAGATTCCTAGACTCTCTAGAAGACTAATCAGCTTGCCGACATTATCGTCAGCATAACGTATTTCGCCATCATACTGAGCCACTATATAATTGATGTCTGTTATATTTTTTCCTATCGCGTCTAGATGACGTTTCGTGAAGGGCCAGACAGGCTGCATTTTTAAGACGTCGAGGCTATGATTATTTGGGTCAGATTCATTTCCATTGTAAAAAAGTCGTCTATATGGTTCCGGCGGGTAGTATAGGCTGTGCGGATCCCAATAATGCATAAAGAGGAAAAAGTCCTTATCTCTGTTTTCTTGAATCCATGGAAGGGCCATAGCGTTGATCTCTTCGGCATCAACTTGCTGAACTCTCCTTCTAATACCAGCTACAGGATTCATGTAATATTGATATCCGCGAGCAAACCAGCGTCTCATCATGTAAAGAGTGCTTACAGCTCCTGTAACTATCCCCTTTTGTGAGAGTAATTCTGGAAAGCATGGAATATCCTCAGAGAGATTCTCCGATTGGCTATGAGAGACAATACCGGTTTGTATTCCTCTAAGACCAGTGAACATAGACGTGAAAGATGGTTGCGTCGGGACATCGCTGGGATAGGCATATTCGAATAATGCGCCTTCCTTAGCTAACCTATCAATATTAGGCGATGTCTTCCGTTCATATCCATAGCAGCTCAAGTGATCAGCACGCAACGTGTCTATGACAAGGAGGATTACTTTCATCTTCATTTTCCCTTTTCGACTAGTGGATTCATATGTTTTTAAAATTTTCGGTTTTGAAGAGTTGAACATCAAAGCGTTCACATTATTCCGATCCTTGGGATAAATCAAGCCTAATAAGCTCAATGATTAACGCAAAGATAATAAATGCGGCCTCCAGAACAGTCATAAATTAGTATTGATGAGGTTAGACTCATAGTCAGGGAAGCCTCACCTAGAGATGTAGGTAGAAAGATAGCCCGGATCCCCTTAGGAACAATGACAAAGATCGGAGTCTCAACAGGGGACGCAATAGAGATAATAGGTAAACGTTCAACATGCGCGATTGTCTGGCCTCTAAGCTCAGAAGATAAGGATGACGCAATAAGCATCGATGGACTTCTACGGAGAAGCGCAGGAGTCTCTCTTAACGATTACGTTATTGTAAGAAAGGCTGAGGTAAAAGATGCAAAATCCATAACACTGTCACCAAGCGGATATAGACTCAGCGGCGTTGTTAAGGATTTCAACGCGCATGTGAAGTCGGTGCTCCTCGACAAACCATACACCATAGGCGATTTTATCTCGCTCCCAATCTTCGGCGGAAGCCCCATGTACTTCATAGTCTCATCTACGAGACCTAAGGGGGTCGTCATTGTAACTGGGCGGAGTCTGCCGTCTATATCCTCCCTCTGAAGCTGTATATCATTCTTCACTGCAAGCTGTCGAAGCTCATCGAAGCTCAATCTGTCTAGCAGATTCCGCGTCTCCTCATAATCTGCAAGCTTTGAAGATACCGGTAATATGCCCCCACACTATGATAAGCGGAATCATAGAAAAACCTTACGTATGCGCATCTATTATTCATTGAATTTTGTAGTGGTCAATAACCTTTATGGTGTAGGCTTTTGTTCCCGCCTCAATAGTTAGACCGCTGCACTTGTAGCTTTTGCTTACCGATCCATTAGCAGTTGTCTGTCCAGGAATCTCCAAACCGCTCCGCAGGGTGGAAACCTTAGCTGTGCTGTTCCGCAGCTCCACATTAACCGTGTGGTTCTGTGTCAGATATTGCCACTTAAGGTCGAATCTGATCGTTACGTCTTCTCTTCTCTTTCTGTTTGATTTAAGATTTTCTGCAGGTTCCCTAACTTGACTTAATCTCTTTTAACAAAATAATTTTTAAGCATCTCGATCTCGGTGGAGGCATGTTGTGCATATATTAGCTTTTTAATATTCCAGCTATTCATAAATAGAGATGTAGCTGACCTAAAATGGGCGAAAGTTCGTTAGAAAAAATCGAGTCTGAACTTAAGGGTAAGACGCTTTTAGTCTACTGGTTCCTACTTAGGTCGCGGGGATTGCCTGCGGGAGTCCGTGAGATTCAACGTGAACTCGGTTTCTCAAGCCCCAGTGTGGCCGCCCACCATCTGGACAAACTAGTCTCCTTAGGCCTAGTTGAGAAGAATTTGAGGGGAGAATATTTCCTCGCTCGGGAGGTAAAGGTTGGAGTTTTAAGGCTCTTCACTAGAATTGGACGCTTCATGATTCCAAGGTACCTCTTCTACTCGGTCTGGTTCACAACCATGCTTCTCATATACCTTCTCTTGTATGGTCACAGCGGAAGCATACATAACCTCGTCGCAATAATATTCGGCTCCTCAGCATGTCTAATTCTATGGATTGAAACTATTAGGCTCTGGATGGAGAAGCCATTCTAAAAAGCTTTGATTACGCCTAAAGAATTATCCAACAGTTCCCAAGCCTTTTTCTAGAATAAGCTCGATTGAAGACCTAATGCTATGATCTTCGTGAATGTTAAGGTTTAATTAATCGATCGGTTCTTCTCTTCCTTATGGAATATAAAGCCAGAGTCGAGGTAAGCCTTAAGCCTGGCCACTCTGACCCTGAGGGTGAAACGACGAAGGAGTCGCTGGTTGAGCTGGGGTACCCGGTAAAGGAGGTGAGGGTAGGCAAAGTCTATGAGATAACGCTTGAAGCTCCCTCACTCGATGGGGCTGAACAAGTGGTCGAAGAAATATGCTTGAGACTACTTTCAAACCCTGTCAAGGACAACTACACTTTTCAGATAGAGGGGGCTCCATGAGCCACATGCTGTATATCAAGAGAGACCTACCCTTCGACCTTTACGAAGCGAGGATACTCGAGTCTGATGCTAAAGACCTACAAAGGATAAGCGCGGAGATGGGGCTAGCCTTAAACTTGGAGGAGATGGAGGCTATAAAAAGATATTTTGCCGCAAAGCATAGGAACCCGACGGATATTGAGCTTCAAATTTTGGGGCAGACGTGGTCTGAGCACTGCTTCCACAAAACCTTTAAGGGAACAATCGTTACCTCTGAAGGTAAAGTCATTAACTCCCTTTTCAGGACTTATATTGCAAGGGCAACTCAAGAGCTGAATAAGTCTTGGTGCATCTCGGTCTTCGAAGACAACGCCGGCATAGTCGAGTTTGAGGGCGACTGGGCTTTAGCGGCAAAGGTTGAGACTCACAATCACCCCTCAGCAATAGAACCCTTCGGTGGGGCTGCCACTGGCACAGGCGGCGTCATCAGAGACATCCTCGGCGTCTGGGCCGACCCCATAGCCTGCACCGATGTTCTATGCTTCGGCCCCTTAGACTATGATTTTAAAAAGTTGCCTCAAGGTGTGAAGCATCCGAGATACGTCTTTATGGGGGTAGTTGCCGGTATAGGCCATTATGGAAACAATATGGGCATCCCAACCGTCAACGGAGCCGTATACTTCGATGAAAGTTACACCGGAAATGTAGTCGTCTACTGTGGATGCGTAGGTATCTTACCCATCAAAAAGTACGTTAAAAGGGCCATGCCAGGAGACCACTTGGTTTTGGCAGGCGGGAAGACTGGTAGAGACGGAATTCACGGGGTAACATTCGCATCTCTCGAGTTGACTGAGGAGTCGGAGAAGGTTTCTAGGCCAGCTGTCCAGATAGCCAACCCAATTGAGGAAGAGAAGCTTAAACGGGCAATAATCGCCATAAGAGACCTTGAATTAGCTTCGTCAATAACCGATTTGGGAGGCGGTGGACTTTCAAGCGCAGTAGGTGAGATAGCTCACAAGTTCGGGTGCGGCGCCATAGTAGAACTTGATAAGGTCCCACTTAAATATCCTAACATTCCTCCATGGGAGATCTACATCTCTGAGTCCCAAGAGAGGATGTTGCTAACGGTTCCAGATGACAATTTGGAGAGAGTTCTAGAAATATTCGAATCAGAGGATGTTGAAGCCACATCAATTGGCAAACTAACTAATGATGGAATCCTCTGTATAAAATATGTGTCTGAGGTCATAGCGGAACTGGACATGGATTTTCTTTTTAGCCCACCTAGGGTTCGAAGATACGCTGAGTGGAAGATGCCTAGCCTTAAAGAGCCAACCTTTGATGAGCCCAAAGATTTAACGCAAGAATTACTTTCAATTCTCGCTTCGCCGAACATTGCAAGTAAGGAATCCGTAATAAGGACTTACGACCATGAGGTTAAGGGAAGCACTGTTCTTAAGCCTTTACATGGGAGATATGCGGGACCAAGCGATGCAGCCGTCTTAAAGCCTCTTGAAAGTTCTTGGCGTGGACTTGTCATTTCTTGCGGCTTGAACCCAAACTATGGCAAGATTGACCCGTATTGGATGGCCGCCTCTGCGATTGATGAAGCCATAAGGAATAATATTTCGGTTGGAGGAAGAAGAATAGCCTTACTTGACAATTTTGTTTGGGGAAGCCCTGAGAAGCCTGACAGGCTTGGATCCCTTGTCAAGGCATGTGAGTCATGCTACGTTTTCGCGACGGGTTTCGAAACTCCATTCATCTCAGGGAAAGACAGTCTATATAATGAGTCGCCTCTCGGTCCAGTTACGCCTACTCTTCTCATAACTGGATTAGGGATAATTCCTGATATTAGGAAGACTGTCTCTATGGATCTGAAGACGCCTGGAAACTTAATCTACTTACTTGGACGGACATATCGAGAACTCGGCGGGTCCGCCTACTATAATTTACATGGCTTCCTTGGCATGTCTGTGCCCAAGGTAAGGCTTGAAGAGGCGAAGAGGACTATATATCTATTAACTAACGCCATTGATGAAGGCTGCGTACGTGCCTGCCACGACCTCTCGGATGGAGGACTCGCCGTAGCAGCGGCAGAGATGAGTTTCTCAAGTGGCTATGGGATGGAATTGCATCTTCGAAATATGCCGCGATCTAGGGACCTTAATAGGGATGATTATGCTCTATTCTCAGAGTCGAACAGCCGTTTTCTAGTTGAGGTCCCTGAAAATCTAAGAGACAAGTTTGAGAAGTTGATGGAAGGCGCGGTCTATGCCCTAGTCGGCAAAGTGAAGGTAGAAAAGACTCTCACCATCTTTGGGTTTGACGGGGATATTGTGGTTGAATCAGGCCTTGATGAGATTAGGGAAGCTTGGAGAAGAACTTTCGGAGAATGATAGGATGGAGAAATCTGGCATCAAAGTGTGTATAATTCGTGTTGGGGGGACGAACTGTGACGCCGAAACTAAAAGGGCCTTCGAAGATCTAGGCGTCAAAAAAGCTGAGGTCATCCACTTTAACAAACTGGCAAGAAGAAGCCTTCCCGAATATGATGTTATAGTGATCCCCGGCGGCTTCTCCTTTGGAGATTATGTCAGAGCCGGAGCAATATTGGCGAAGAAGCTTTCAACCAAATTCGGCGAAGACATCAAATCCTTTGTCGAGGACGGGAAGCCGGTTCTAGGAATATGTAACGGTTTCCAAGTGCTTGTTGAGAGCGGTCTTCTACCAGCCTTCAATGGAATAAGCAATTATCCGGAGGCTGCCTTGGCAACAAATTCTCCCATAGGTTATAGGTGCCGTTGGGTCTATCTGCGACACGAAAACAGAGGACGGTGCATTTTCACGCGGAAGATACCGAGGGGAAAAGTCTTAAGAATCCCCGTCGCCCATGCTGAAGGAAGATTCGTTTTCCCCAAAGAGAAGGAGAAAGAATTTCTAGAGAACCTCATCAGCAATGATCAGCTCGTCTTGAGATACTGCTCCGAGGACGGTTCATATGCGAATGGAGCATATCCATTAAACCCAAACGGCTCCTTCTACGATATAGCGGGCATATCCAATAGGGAAGGGACGGTCTTCGGGCTGATGCCTCATCCTGAAAGAGCATTTTACGGCTGGCAGCTCCCGGACTGGACAGCCAGGGATGAACCGCCAGAGTATGGCGATGGCAAACTTATCTTTGAATCTCTGATAGAGTATATAGCCGAGAATTTTTGATCCCCTCAGATTGGAGGTTCAATAACCCTCCTTTCTGAGGGTTGCATTCTTGTCCATTCTATGAATTCTCGGCTTGGAGGTTCATCCTCATATAGGTTCCTCCTACAAGCTTCAAGAAGTCTGTTCTTCTCTCCGAGGTATTCCGCAGCCGTCAAGATCTTATTACCCATTCTTTCCGCCGCGTCGAAGGCTGGCTTCATCTTATCTCTCCATGCCTCATCTCTGAGGATGTGATGGTCAAGAATTGTGATAGGGGTCTTCCTCACCAAGGCAGCAAGATTCTTCACAGCCACCTCCATCCTTTCACCGTCCTCTCTTAAGTCAACTAGGTATGTCGGGGGTCCTCCAATAATCAGTAGCTTAGGCTTCTCATCTAGAATCATATTTACCGTTCTCGCACTAATGGGTCCTTGAATATCTGGGGCGAAGAGAACTCTATCGTTGCCATACTCGATTATAACCGTCAATACCCAGCCTAATTCGGTTCCCTCATTTCCATGAGAGACTGGCGGTGAGAATCTTATGCTTGTGTCGCCGAACTTGAAGGATCTGCCATCTGCAAACTCAAGCTTGGCGGCCTGTCTGCTGCTTGTCCTCGCGAACATCCATCCACGTTTTCTCTGGCTTGCATTTATCATGGTCTTATAACTCTTCGCAAACACGATTTTACCTTTATAAATTCTCTCTGCAACCTCGGCTGAAGACCATGTATTCGCCCAATCCGTATAGGATGGGGTGTAATGGTCAAGGTGATAGTGGCTCACCGTGACAATGTCAACTTTGTCGGTCATCTCTAGAATGATGTTCCTCCTCTCCTTCAGGGCTTCATACTCCCTTGGATGGGGAGGAAGCCCAAAACGATTAGGCCCCAAGGAGACGCCTGCATCTAATAGAATTTTGACATCTTTCGTCTCAATATAGGTGCACATTGAACGGACCCCTAAACTCTCGAAGGCTACTGGATAAACTCTTATGCTCAACATCTCATCCACACAGTTACTATCGTTTATTCAGCCTTTAAGAATGAGAAGAATATTCCTCTTTATATTAAGTATGTTATGGAGATTAAAGACACGAGACACAGATTCATCTGAAAAGAGATCTTAGAAAAATCTGGATTAAAGTTTTCAAACTTTACGTAACATGAATACGGCATGCATTCTCACTAAACCTATGACTAGACCTCCTCCCAGCCCCAAATAAAAATTGTGGGCTCCACACTCAAGATCTACATCATCTATGTAGGTCAGGAGGGTCATGTCTGTCATCACCCACAAATATAGATGATTAACAAGAGACTATTTAAGCTCATCACATCTATTCGAAGATTCTAAATAACGAAAAATTAAAAATAGACTTTCTCTTCTTTCTATTCAATCTCTCGAAAAAGGGATAATCATGAGAGCTGAATCACCCTATAACTTCCTTAGAAACAGGAACATTCGCGTGCTCATATTATGCCGAATTATCTGGGGGCTGTCGCAGTCTCTATTCACACCTTATTTCAGCCTCTTCGCGTTGGCCCAAGAAGGTGTAACCCCTGAACTGCTTGGGATTATAGTCTCAGCGAAGGCTATTGGGATGGCGATTTTGGCGCCTCCAGCCGGCTACTTAGCAGACTCTATTGGGAGGAGAAGGATGATTGTTGCCGGTACGCTTCTGCATTCTGCATCTTACCTTTTTTATCTGGCTGCAACTGATTATAGGATGATCTTGCTAGGCTCTCTAATCGAAGGCCTTTCGATAATCCATTTTCCTGCTCTGCAGGCTATAACCCAAGATTCACTGTCCCGAGATAGACGAGGCTTAGGAATCTCTGCAACAACGGGGTTGCAGGCTCTACCACAACTAATATCGCCATTTATTGGTGGGATTCTCGCAGAAAGCTTAGGAATAGACATGGGGATGAGAATCGGCTTTGCCTTAGCCTTTGGAGCTGGGTTGCTCGTCGCCTTCATAAGATTTAAATACCTTCAGGAGACCTTACCAGAAGGCGATGCTGACGAAGAACATGCAAGCCTACTGGAGCTCTTAGAGGATGCTTACTTCAGCCTATTCAGAATCTTTAAGAAGTATAGATCATTAAGGGGATTGGTTATTCTTGCCTTCTTCGATACCTTTTTCGGATCTATCACCGCGCCCTTCTGGATCGTCTATGCAGAGACGTTTATAGGTCTAAGCCCTGTGGAATGGGGAATGGCTGAGATAACAGCTTCAGCTGTCAGCATAGGTGTGCTACTCTTTTCCGGCAGGCTGACGGATCGCTATGGAAGCAAAAGAGTGATATTTTTGAACTTACTCGCTGCACCTGTAATAAATATCTCGTTCATTTATTGCCAAGATTTCAGTCAAGTTCTTATCTTTCGGATACTTATCGCTATCCAGAATGCTTTCATGATGCCGGCGGCAAGCGCCTTATTAGCGAATACTGTTAGTAGAGAAGAACGAGGGAAGACCATTGCAGCGATCGGTTGGCAACCTATTGTCATATCCTTAGGCGCAGTCTCCCACGGGTTCCTAAGATTTCCCGCTTATTTTGCAGGATCATTCTTAAGCGGCTACATTTATGAAGCTGATCCGCACTATCCATGGTTCCTCTTGGCTGGATCATACGTTTTAATGTCAGCCATCTGTCTTTTCTTGATAGAGCAGCCTGAAAAAATAATGGACTGAAGGATCTATGCCCATATCTGCCCCCCCATCAATTCTGCATTTCTTGGAAATTTATAAATAGAGTCAAGGCCCAATTTGAAGGGAGGAAGATCCGAGAACTTGAGATTACCCTACGGAAAAGTCCCGCCTGAAACCCTGAAAGATATTATACTCAGAAACTTAGGAAAGATCAGGGAAGAGGTTATCCTTGGACCTGCACTCGGCGAAGACGGCGCTGTAGTAAAGGTCGGAGAGAAGGTCATAATCTCATCGATGGACCCCATAACTGGAGCTGTTGAAAGGATTGGTTGGCTTGCGGTCAATATAAACGCGAATGACATTGCAACTTTCGGGATTCCTCCGTCTTTTTTCTCCTCTTGCATCCTTCTGCCAGAAGATTCTACAGTAGAGATAGTCAAAGTGATATGTGAGCAGATAGATTTAGCTGCCAAAAAACTGGGCATTGCCGTGATAGGCGGGCACTCAGAAGTTACACCCGGTCTTGATAGACCAATAATTGTCGGGAGCGCAATAGGGGTGACCGAGCCCCATCGTTATGTGATTTCAGGAGGAGCAAGAGCTGGTGACAAACTAATCCTCACTAAAGGCGCAGGTATAGAGGGAACAGCCATACTCGCTGAAGAGAGATACGATAAGCTCAAGGTTAAGTTGAACGGGTCTCTTCTCATCTCGGCTAAACAATTCTACGATAGAATCAGCGTTGTTGAAGATGCAATAGTGGCCTTCCAAACAAACGGGGTCACAGCTATGCATGACCCAACTGAAGGAGGCGTAGCCGGCGGAATACATGAGATGGCTGACGCTTCCAAACTCGGCTTCAAAGTCTTTGAAGACAGAATTCCCGTTGCTCCAGAGACTATTGAGATTTGCAGGTTTTTCGATATTGATCCGCTCCAGCTCATCAGTTCGGGAGCATTACTTATCTCGGCTAAACCGGGATATGCGGAAAAGATAATCCAAAAACTGTTAGACCACAATATAGAAGCTGCTGTAATCGGCGAGTTCTTAGAAAAACCTGAAGAACGCCTCTTAATCCGTTCGGATGGAGCCATAATTACTCTTGAAAGACCCCTAACCGATCATCTCTGGCTTGCGCTTAGAAGGTAGAACTTTCCTTATACCGAATAGGAAAGTTTTTGTTCCCCCATGCCTAATACTCATTGAAGGTCTATGCCATACTGCAGAATTTGCGGGGCCCTTCTGCCTGATGAAAAGGGGCTGCGATACTGCCCAAACTGCGGAGCCTACTTAGAGCCTGTAGAGAGATATGAGAAAATCGGCGTGACAAAGGTTGAGGTTGACAAGGGAATAGGTTTCATCCCCCTGAAAAACCGATTAGCCGTCTTAGCCATTATATTTGCGATCTGTTTCTTTGCCACCTTGCTTGGTGCAATAGCAAAGGTAAGCCCTGTCGAAGCACAGGATATGATTAATGAGATGGAGACGCTTGAAGAAATGATTGAGGTTGCAGGTGTCCCGTTAATCTTTGGGAACAACCTAATTTATTGCCTAATCATGTTTGTACCTGTTCTTGGACCCATCTCGGGATTATATGTTCTCTACTCGACGGGTTTGGTCTTGGCTGCTATGAGTTCGTCGGCTGGAATCAATCCCTTTCTTCTTCTGACTATGCTATTTCTCTATCCTCACGCTTGGATGGAGTACCTCTCCTATAGCCTAGCTATCTCTGAGAGCTTCTGGCTCCTGTACTCAATCGTCCGTTTCGGTTTTGGTGGCTTCAAAAAAGAGTTGACGAATTTATGGAAGGCTATCGCCATATGTGTGGTAATGCTCCTTTTAGCTGCAATTATTGAGATGCAAATGATATTGATTATAAGTTAATTTTGCTTTTTTCTTCTTCTAGTATTCGAAAAGTTCTCCCAAGAAATACCCATTTCTTCGAAAAGTTCCTTAATCCATTTTGTATAAGATTGGAATGCGTCACGTGCTATCTCCGCCTTCTCTTCTCTCGTCAGGCTCTCCTCCTCGACCAGAAGCAAGGCGAACCATCTGCCCAGATCTGTTAATGTGTAATATTTAAGCCAGACAATTCTGCCCGCAGCTTCAATTTTCTCCATACGTTCAGTTAAGACTCCCAACTCAACCAGGGACTTTAAGCACTCTATGATGGTCTTGTTTGAGTAGCCAAGTTTCGCAATTAGATCCTTCTGAAAGATCTTCTCCCCTATGCCCTGCTTGATAGAATACTTTAATATGTCAACGGCAACTTTGGAGCCGAAGATTGCTTCGAGAACTTTTTCCTTCTTTTCTCTAGGCAAGAATATCACGTAGGGATACAACCGCTCCTTCATTGCAATGTACCGCCATTTTTCCTTTACTGCATTGAATGAATTATCGTTTATGGTTGTTCGAGAGCAGCGGCCATGGAAAAACTTATTAACGCTATGTAATAAATTACATCAGGCTTCACTATGAAACATTACGGTCATCTAGCAACCAAAAAAGTCGCTATAATCTCAACCTTCGCATCTCTTTACTATGTCCTATCCTTCTTACCCGGAATAAAAGTTGCGGCTGGTGGCGCAAGCATCTCAATCCAGATAGAAGCATTCATGGCGTCAATATTTGGGTTAATATTCGGTCCTTATCTAGGCGCATTAACTGCCTTTCTAGGCGCATTCGTGGCTTGGGTTCTCCCCCCTGGAACGCCGAGCCCAACCAGCGCAGTCTTTCTGCCAGCCCCAGCGATGAATGCATTCCTAGTTGGACAAATTTATAAGGGAAGGTGGAAGATAGCCTTCATAACACTTGCAACAACAATTTTGGTCTTTTGGCTTCTACCTCCCACTCAGCCATTAGATCAATATTCATACATCGGTCTCTATGCTATGTGGGACAAAATTCTAGCATTAGCCCTAATTCCAGTCTCAGCGATTCTTACGATTAGGATGCGCAAAGACTTTAAGGAAGCATCCTCGAATGTAGGCAAAGCAATTGTGATTGAAAAGATTGATGCGGCCTTTATTCTTTCTTTTTTTGCATCCATCCTCATCCTTGCTAATGCTTGGCTCATCTTCCTATCTGGAAACACAAAGTTCCAGTTCGACATTCTGGGAGCTTCCTTCAGATTCAACCTAGTATCTAAAGAATTGTCTCATATGATTTCCCATCCATACATCTATCTTTGGCTCCTATTGGGCTTTGTCATTTTAAACTGCACTTTCATGCTTCTCATAAAATCTGAAAAAAGGGCCTTTTTTGGCGGTTTGATATCAATAGCTTCGTGCTTAAGCGTTGTCTTTGGAGGCGGTTTCTTCATAGGCGTCTTCTCCGGAGTTCTAGGAGGCATCTTCACTACTTTTAAGAAAAAGTTTGCGTTACCGAGAATAACAATCTTCGAAGATGTGCTTCTATATTTCCTACTTGCCTTCATAGGAAACGAAGCTGATAACGCCTTAGGCGCTGACATCTTCGCACTACCGTTTATATACGAAGGCATCTTCCAAATACCAAACATCGAAGTTCTGCGCCTCTCATTCACCATCGCTCCATTCCTCTACTTTGCCATTAGGCTACTCCAAGCTGTGATCACCACGCTTATAGCTACGCCCTTAATGAGAAGCCTTAGGACATCTGGTTTGGATTTGAGTAGACTATCTGGAGAATACGGTTGAAACTACAAATTTCAGAAGGCTTCACAGCTTAAGCGACTTTAACTAATTATATATCCACATTAAGAAATTATTTGGTTACCTCAATCTCTTTCATTCTCTCTAAGGGTTCAGGGTTTCTATCGAAATACTCTCGAGCAGGCTTCAAAATCTTAACAAGTGCTTCTGCAACACTGTTCTTCAAGTCTAAGGGGTGCACTTCACCTTTGAGGTAGGAGTCTCTAAGTTCATCGTAATTCTCAAATGTTATTAATCCGCCGTATTTTGGTGGGCGAGAGACTTCGAGACTTCCCAACTCTGGAAAGATAATGTAACGTGCATGCTCAAGAACACTGTTTCCCTCCTCTTGCCTAGGCGGGCAGAAAGCGTTCCTCATTTTAAACCTTATCTCTTCAGGCGTGTCATGGACGAAGATGCAGCTCTCCGGCCTACTCTTAGACATTTTCGAGCTTATACGTCTGCTTAACACGGTATCTTCGTCAAATCGGCTCTTAAGAGTTTCAGATGGCTCCGGTCCCTGCAAACCTAAGAGTAGGGGAGTGTGGATGCAGACAGGTTTCTTCCAACCCAGCTTTTCAGCAACATCTCGGGCAAGCATATGCGCCTTTCTTTGGTCCATCCCTCCAGCCGCTACGTCAATGTTCATATGAAATATGTCGGCTGCTTGCATGCAAGGGTAGAAAAGCCACGCAGCCTCAATGTCTGAGGAGTCCAACTCCCGCCCCATGATTGTCAATGATCTGCGTATCCTAAGTAGAGAAGAAGCCTTCGCAATTCGGATAACCTTCTCCCAATATTCAATGTCGCTTACAATCTCTGAAGCCCAGAGAACTCGTGTCTTTTCCGTAGCAACCCCCAAAGCCTTAAAACAATGTTTGAAGTATTCGCCACCAATACGGATGTTATCCATTATCCCGCCGAGTTTGTTGTTGATCCAGCTGTGCCAGTCAGCAAGGAAAATCGTGAAGTCAAAACCTGCTTTAACCATATCCTTAATCTTTGAGCCACAGACCAGTCCCATCCCTACATGCATAAAACCGGAGCATTCAAACCCCCAGTAAGCTTTAGGTTTACTTGTTGTTTCTAACAAGCTACGAAGTTCCTCTGTGGTCACAACCTCCTCAGTGTTCCGCAAGACAAGGTCAAGCTGTTCTTCAATATCCAAAGACCCTTCGCCTCGCTGATCAACGGAGGTGAAACAATCTAAAATGTCTCATCAACCAACTATTTTAATCTTTATAAGCTTAGAAGGCAATCATATCTCAAGAAAAGGTTTAACCATCATAGAAACGTAAGGATCTGGGGATGTGATCTTTGCCTTACTGCAGAAGATGTGGAACCCGTTTGCCAGACGATGCAGTTTACTGCCCAGCATGCGGAACCCTTGTTGAAGTTCCAGCTAGACATGGTCTTAAACTTGCTGATTGGGGTGAAAGGTTCTTAGCTTGGCTCATTGATGCTCTTCTTGTCGGAGTTTTCTTGTCTGGTTTTAAATGGTTCTTTTCGTTGACAGCTGGTATCCCATTTGTCCCAATCTATCTCCGATGGCTACCCCTTACCGAGTTCGGTTTCGACAATATAATCTACTTCTTGTACTGGACATTTCTGGAAGGAGGCGGTGGACAATCGATTGGGAAGATTGTTCTTAATCTGCGGACTGTGAGGCTCAATGGAGAGCCTTTAACGATGGGTAATGCTGCTATTGAAAGCCTTGGAAAAGCCTTTCTGCTGCCTCTAGACTGCATCATCGGATGGTTGTTTTTTCCCGCGAAGAAGCAAAGGCTCTTCAACTATCTCTCTGGAACAGTCGTGGTTAAAGCTTCAAGTTAAGCAATAGATTTTCAAGCTTCTAATGTTACGTCTAAAATGTCCTCCTTATCCTGGCAGAAATGTCACTACTGTTTTTTTATTTTCCAGATTGATTTGGACTAAAGGATAAATAGCGACAGTAAGATTAGACTTTGTGAATGTTGAAAAAGTGGGTCTGTCTATGCAGAGAACCTATAAAATCGCTATTTTGCCCGGAGACGGTATCGGCCCCGAGGTCACCACAGCAGCTGTTAAGGTTTTGGATGCCGTTCAAAAGGCATCGAAAGGTTTAAAACTTAACCTAATCTACGGCGAAGCCGGATTCAACTGCATAGAAAGATATGGGACAAATCTCCCATCAAAGACATTGGAAATCCTAGGGCAAACACATGCCTGTCTAAAAGGTCCTATGACGACGCCTGAGGAGCCAGGGGCACCTCCAAGCGTAGCGGTAATTATAAGGAAGAGATTCGATCTCTACGCAAACATCCGACCATGCAAGACTCTGCCAGGGGTCTCGGCATTGAAGCCTTCGATAGATCTATTGATAGTTAGAGAGAATACTGAAGGTCTATATTCTGGCATCGAGTTCGAAGTGTCATCTGGTAAAGGTGTAGCATTAAGGGTTGTGACCAAACGGGCTTCTGAAAGGGTTGCAAGGCTTGCCTTCGAAATGGCTCTGAAACGCAAGAGAAAGGTGACATGCGTGCATAAAAGGAATATTCTAAGGGTGACTGACGGAATCTTTAGAGAAGCCGTTTTTAATGTTGCGAAGGGGTATCCAGATGTCACGGTTGAAGAGGACCATGTGGACGCTGTGGCTATGAGGTTGATAAAGGAGCCTGAGAGATTCGATGTCATAGTGACGACGAATCTGTTCGGAGACATACTCTCAGATGAAGCAGCCCAGCTTGTCGGTGGTCTAGGTTTAGTTCCAGGTGCAAATATCGGGGAAAATTATGGAATGTTTGAGCCAGTTCACGGATCAGCTCCGAAACATGCGGGAAAGAATAGAGCCAATCCGATTGCCATGATCCTTGCTGCGAAGATGATGCTTGAATATTTGAACGAGCCCTATGCGGCAAGCCTTATTGAAGGTGCCGTCGCCTCAGTATTGCAAGAAGGCCATGTTAGAACATATGACCTAGGTGGAAACTCGAAGACCAGCGAAGTCGGCGAAGCAATAGCGGAAAAAGTGTTGGAGTCTCTATGAAAAAGCGAATTTTTGATTTAAATCTGTGCAAAAAGTGTTTATAGATAATTCTGCAACTTTGAATCCGAGGTTTAAGCGATGTTGGGCGGCCTCTTCGGGGTTTATTCGAAGAGTCTTAGGGATGATTTATACTTTGGGGTTGACTACCACTCCCATCTTGGGACCGAGGCTGGAGGCTTAGCATTCCTCGACGGCGATATTGAGACAATATTTCATGACATAAGCAACAGCCAGTTCAAATCTGAATTTCAAAAAGACTACGGAAGAATACGTGGCTCCTTAGGAATAGGCGTAATAAGCGACGTGCAAGAGGAGCAGCCGCTTAGGTTTGAATCGAAGATCGGGACCTTCGCAATCTGCACAGCCGGCTTCATTAGAAATGCGAAATCACTCTACAAAGAATTAGTTGAGACAGGTTCAACTTTCAAAAAATCCGTTGGTTTCGGCGATGTTATACCCAATCAGACAGAGATAGTTGGCGAGTTGATAAGCCGCGGGAAAGACATCGTTGACGGCATAGAGAAAATGTACGAAAAGATAGAAGGCACAATATCGCTACTTGTCCTCTCAAAAGAGGAACGAAGCATATTCGCATCAGGCGACACTTTTCCGTTGGTAGTTGGAAAGAGAGGCGATAACTGGGCTGTTGCGTCTGAGTCATCATCTTTCCCGAATCTAGGCTTCGAAGTCTTCAAATTTCTAGATTACCGTGAGATTGTTGCAATCGGAGAATATGGAATTAAGAAAAGGGTTGAAGGACCTTCTAATAAAAAGTTTTGCCCGTTCCTCCATGTCTACTTCGGCTTTCCAGCATCCGATTATTATGGCATAAACGCTGAAGTTGTCCGTGAAAGGTGCGGAGGTTTCCTTGCGGAAAACGATGATGTGGAAGCAGACCTTGTACTCGGAATAGCAGACTCAGGTTTTCCCCATTCCATTGGGTATGTCAAGAGAAAGATTGAGTTGGCTAAAGAGAAGGTAACACGGGCTATAGAGGAGTTTAAAAAGGGCGAAATAGATGCTGAGAGTCTTGAAATAACAGTCAATAAAGCCCTTAAGGAGGTTCCCCCACTTAGGCGTCCTCTGGTTAAGTATACGCCTGGCTGGGGCAGAAGTTACATTCCTCCAACACAGGAGAAGAGAGAGTTAATCGCAAAGTATAAACAGGTCCCAAACCCTCAGCTCATAGAGGGGAAGAGCATAATCCTCATTGATGACTCAATTCGCAGAGGTACGCAGCTTCGAGACCTACTGAAAGAAAAGATTCTGCCATACAAGCCGAGAGAGATTCATGGACGGATAGCTTCCCCTCCTCAGATGTATCCGTGCATCTTCGACCTTTCAACTAAGAGGCGTGACCTTGCAACCTGCAAGGCGCTTGCAAAGATAGAGGAGGACAAAGACACAAGTAAGTACCTAGACCCTAAGAGTCCAGAATATAGTATGATGGTTGAAGAGATAAGGAAGGCAATTGGGTTCACAACTTTAAAGTTTCAGACTTTGGAGGGATTGGTTAAAGCAGTTATTGAGGCTCCAAATAACCAAGGGCTGAAGAGAGAAGACCTATGCCTCTACTGCTGGACAGGAGAACTCTGAGAACCAATTGGTCTTATTTGCAAGGTAAGTAATGCTTCAGAGCCTCCAATGTTTTATTCACCACCTCCGTCGCGGATCTCCCCAGAACCCTGATCATCGGTTCCTTCCCAAAATCGCCCTCGTCGAATATTATGTCTGGCACTTCACCAATATGCTTTATCGCTTCTTCCACTCCCCACTCAATAGATCTCCCTTCGACAGACTTAACTTCAGATGGTTCAAGCCTTCTGTCGAAGCTTGAAACCTTAAAGCCAGCCTTTCTGAAAGCTTTAACCAGCTTTGAATCGTAATGGAGATTGAGCGCTGCTCGCATCTGCGGATTATATCTCATCGCGGTCAAAATGATGCTTGCAACATGCCTTGAAACGCCGAAGCGGACTGACCCCACAGCTTTAGGTCTCTCACGAAATTTCACGATTCTGCCCTCTATCGCCGCAACTTCTTCTGGGCTGGATGCGTGGGGTATGGCCATGGCTATTTGGGTGCCGACCTCAGCGATGAAGGGTAAGAGTTCTGGTTGAGCCTCAATCATCTCTGAAGCTTTTGCAATATTGTTGATGACGTCAAACATCTCAGCCTTTTCATGGAGGCGCATTGTAGGATTGACTGGAATTCTGCCCTGCCCAACTTTTACAGAATACCTTATAGCATCCTCTATGAAGCTTTCAGCCTTTTCAACAGCCTCGTTCAAGTCTGCGCCGAGAGCCAGATAACCAGTTATGGCTGCGGAAAAGACGCATCCACACCCGTGAAGGTTGGCGGCTATCCGTTTTTTGCTGAAGATTCTGGATTTCCCGTTATGATAAAAGACATCGTAAACTTTTTCCTCATCTGAAATAAGGTGTCCACCCTTTACGATAACAGCTTCGGCGCCGAGCTCCGCAATCTTCTGTGCAGCTTCTTTCGCGGCATCAATATCTTTTATCTGAGTCTTAAGAATTGCTTCAGCCTCGTAGATATTGGGTGTTAGAACGTAAGCCTTAGGCAAGACAAGATCGATTAATGTTTCAAGTCCATTTTCTGAGATTAGTGAATTTCCCGTCCCTGCTCTGAGCACGGGATCTACGACAACCTTAAGCCCATACTTTTCGATGGACTCTGAGACTACCCTCATTATCTGTCTTGAGTATAGTACGCCTGTCTTAACCGATTTTATTGGTATATCATCTAAAACAGCCTCTATCTGTTTTTTAACGATGCCGTGATACGCTGGAAAAACCTCGTAAACCCCCTTAGTATTCTGAGCTGTAATAGAGGTTACGACGCATGTTCCGTAAACCCCAAGTGCACAAAAGGTCTTGAGGTCAGCTTCAACACCTGATCCTCCGCTACTGTCCGACCCAGCAATCGTCATCGCGCATGGAACTTTTGCTAAGCTGGAAAACTTTAAATCTTCATGGTTGAGACTCAAATTTTCAACCTTCCCGAATCAAAAAGATGTCGTGCAAAATTCAGTTTTCATTTAGCATTTATAAAGTTTTTCTGGCAGATTTGTGAGAGATTTAAATACGTTCATCTAATTATAAGGTTTCGACAGAGGCTTAAGAATTGCTGAGAATGTGAGGTTTATGTCCTTAAGCAAGACTTTGGAAGAGATTCAAAATATGTTAATAAAGAAAGACGGTGTCCGCCAAGCCATCCAAACATCCTTACGTAAGGCTACACGGCTTTCAAAACAGGCTATCTTCCTTATCCACAAATCTAATTTAGATGAAGCTGAAAAGAAGCTGACCGAAGCTAAGACAACTTTCTCTGAAGCAATTAACCTCTCAAAAGATAATCCAGAACTAATATACAGCGGGCTTGCCGACACAGCATTTGA
>CAYSEL010000058.1:0-3061 GCA_964430035.1 uncultured Candidatus Bathyarchaeia archaeon | reverse complement strand
TGCATGGTCTGATAATCTGAGAGAGTTTGAAGGCAAATTCCTGTGTGAAGAATGCCGAATTGAATTGTCGCAATCTGAAGAATATTGACATCAATAATGGATTTTTAATGGTTAGATTATTCTTTTTAGCATGGCTTCAGATGGATTTATTTATCCTATGGTTATAATCTTACTGGGTATAGAGATTTGCCAGTTGACTTGGTTCTAGAGAATTCAAAGCTGTATCTCCGAGGGGAAATAGTTGAAGCAGGTTTAGCGGTTGAAGGCGATAAGATCGTAAAAGTGGGTAAAGAAACAAATCTTCCCCCAGCTTCAAAACGTATCAATATTCAAGGCCGACTAATCCTTCCGGGACTAATAGATGCGCATGTCCATTTAAGGGACCAAGACCTAAAATATAAGGAAGACTTCTTTACAGGCACTTCTGCCGCAGCTAATGGTGGAGTAACCGTTGTCATTGATATGCCCAATAATAGACCAGTAACGATGGATAGGAATACGTTAAGGGAACGAATGCGTATTGCAGCGGAGAAGACAGTTGTGAATGTGGCCTTTTACTCGGCTTTTCCGGAAGAGATAGAAGAGATGAAAGGTATCGTTGAAGAAGGGGCTAAAGGGTTCAAGCTTTTCCTGTCAGAGAAAATTGGCGGCTTAGACTCAAGCGATGATGAAGTTCTCATCCACGCGTTCCAAGAAGCCGCTGGATTAAGAGTTCCAATTGCTGTTCATGCTGAAGAAGGCGTTCTAATGAAGGATGTTTTGTTGAAGATGAAAAGTGAAGGGGTGAAAAGTCTAGATGCCCATCTAAAATTACATTCGGAAGAGGTTGAGGTAAAGGCTATAGAGCGCATCATAAAAATTGCTGAAAGAGGAGGGGCCCATGTGCACATATGCCATGTAACCACAAGCAAAGGGATTGAAATAATCTCTTTGGCAAGATCTTCTGGGGTAAGGATTAGCTGCGAGGTTACACCTCATCACCTGTTGCTGTCGTCTGACATCCTGAAAGACCTTGGCAGTTTAGGCTTGACTAATCCGCCCTTAAGATCAAGTGAGAATGTTTGGGCCTTATGGTCAGCCTTTAATAGAGGCTTAATCGACATAATTGCATCTGACCATGCGCCTCACGCATTGGAGGAGAAAAGAAAAACGATTGTTTGGGAGATTGCTCCGGGCTTTGTCGGGTTAGAAACTTTATTACCCCTTATGCTAACCAAGGTTAATAGTGGTTGTCTATCTCTCTCCACATTGGTGAGGGCAGCATCGAAAAGGCCAGCAGAGATCTTCCATATAGATGGGCGGGGAAGCATAGATGAGGGATGTTATGCAGATCTAACAGTTGTGGACATGAAGAAGGAATGGAGAATCGACTCTTCCAAGTTTCATTCAAAAGCCAAGTTCTCACCTTTCGACGGATGGAAGGTGAAGGGTAAACCGATTAAAACTTTCATTAATGGATGTTTAGTTATGGATGATGGGGAAATCATAGCTAAGCCTGGTGATGGTCGAATAATCCGATAGAGGAATTAGAAGTGTTGAGATTTCTTACAGATGGGATGCTTGGCAAGTTGACAAGGTGGCTTCGCATGTTAGGATACGATGTGAAATATTATAATGACCTCGAAGACGAGCATCTAATAAAGATTGCGGCTGAAGAGAAGCGCATCCTTCTAACCAAAGACATGGATCTTTTTAGAAGGTCGTCCACAATGGGCATTCAATCTTTCCTCGTAGAAGGCCGAACAGAAGCTGAGAAGCTTGCAGAGTTAGCTAAACGTTTCAAGATTAGGCTTGAAATAGATGTAAATGACTCGCGTTGCCCAAAATGTAATACCGGGATAGTTCATGCCTCAAAAGAAGCGATTGTAGATAGGATTCCTAAGTCGACATCCCGTTTCTATAAAGACTTCTGGATCTGCCCAAACTGTAGTCAAATCTACTGGCAAGGAAGCCACTGGAAAAAGATAGGCCATGTACTTTCACAAGCAAGACAGTTAGTGGAATCATCTCAGAGTCGAACAGATAAACCTTGACTGTATCATCTTCTGCCTAAAAAATGTCCCGTATTGCCTCGCAAATTTTTCAGGTTATCTCAACCATGCCAGGCGTGAGGAATCTTATCTCGCCGAGTTTTCGGCTCTTAAGGGCCTTGTTCAAGTTAAGAACCCTTTCGAATAGATTTGGCACCATCAATGGGCAGACAATCACATCTTCGCATGGTTTTGTCTTTTCAATCTCTTCAGCGACCAAAGCGTAGGAGATTTTTTTGCCTCTTCCATACTTTCTAACTAGTTCGCCATACAATCTTTTGACATCGACACATCTCTGATAGAGGTATTCTGGAGGGCACGAGTAATATTTGAAGCCCTTAACGATCATACTGTTCAACTTATTTTTTAAAGCCTCAATGGCAATTATCTTATTAATTCGCTTCTCTGAGATTTTTTTGCTAGCATAACTTGAAATCAACCCAGCTAAGGTGGAAGCACCTTCATCAAAGAGGAATTCCTGCCTCCTGATCTGGCTGGCTCCATGATCGTATTCGCCTATCCACATTCCTCTCTGCCCATTTCTCCTTATGGGCCTTAGGATGAAACCTCGAGACTTTTGCGTGCTCCGCTCAAGGAGCCATTCTGCATCGTCAATTAGACTGTTATATCCTCTGAAATTCTGGAAGATAGAGAGACCTAGATCCCTATCGTAGAGGATCACTATCGCTTCCAATTCCAGATCCTTTTCAGGCAACCTGAACTCCTAGATTCGATAAGAAAGATCTATTTTAAGTTTTACGCAAAAATATCCAGAAACAATTTTTTAACGCATTTTTGTGAAGAAAATTAGTAAAACTTATATTTTCAAGTCGATCTTTTTGTTGCATCAAACTGGAGGATTTACTTGCTTGTGGCTAAAATCTAAAAGTTTTGCATTGACGTTTAATCCTCCAAAGACTATAGTCTCATCCGCATCCTGTTCCAGCCTAAGATAATAAATACTTTCAAGGGGAGTCGCAGTAATACGAGTTCAGAAAGTAAAGTACTAATCGGTCCTCCTAAGCTTACAC
>CAYSEL010000057.1:0-4294 GCA_964430035.1 uncultured Candidatus Bathyarchaeia archaeon | reverse complement strand
GATAAGCCAGTTGCCTGTGTAGTCGAACGTAGCGCCTTCGACAAATTTTTGGCTAAGCAAGCAAAGGAAGCGGGCGCTCAAGTCTATCTAGGCTCAAGGGTTCGTTTCATAAAGAGAGACCGGAAGAGGATGATTGCACAGCTGGAAAAAAGGTATCTCGGCGCTGAAATCATTATCGACGCTGAAGGTTCTTCCTCGAAGGTTCTAAGATTCCTTGGGATGAAAAGTCTAAACCCCGCCTTTCTACTACCCGGACTTCAATTCGATTTAAAAGGAGTTGATATTGACCCGAACTATGTCGAGGTTCATGTGGGCAGAAAGATTGCGCCGTCCTTCTTCGCATGGGTTATCCCCTTAAGCAGAGACTCTGTTCGTGTTGGTTTGGCATGTAAAGGAGTAAATCCGAAGGAAAAGTTGGAAGACTTCATTGCGTCTCGTTTCCAAAATCATCAAAACCTTGAGAGAATAGCAGTCCGTTCAGGTCAAGTAGTAACATGCGGACCTATCGAGAAGACCTTCAGCGATAACCTACTCGTGGTAGGAGACGCAGCTGGGCAAGTTAAACCCCTCACAGGGGGAGGAGTCGTCTTGGGGGGCATCTGCGCGTTAGTCGCTGGCGAAATTGCAGCTGAAGCCATAAAACGAAGAGATTTCAGGCATGAATTCCTCAGAAGATACGAAGTTTCTTGGAAAAGAATAATAGGAAAGGAATTCACGATAACTAAGTTAGCTCGAAATTTGGTAAATAGTCTTTCGGACAAGTCAATAGACAAAATATTTAGGATAATTCTAGAGAAGAACCTTCAAGACTTAATCGCAGCTGAAGGAAACATGGACTCGCAAAGCAAGATCATTTTGAAACTGATTAAGAAAAAAGAGGTTCTAGAAGCTTTTCCGTCCTTTATCAGAACTCTTTTTCATTTCTGACCTGAATATGCATCCTTCATCCGATTGAGTTCACCCTACAATTTTCTAAGAATAATGGTCAGAATATTAATTGCTAAGTCAATTTGCTGGCTTATTCGGGGTAAATTCATCCAGGCGCCAGACGTTTCAACTCCTCCTTTTTTCGGTGTTCTCTCTTCCACCCGCCCAAACTTTGCTCCATCAACTCTTCCCTCAACCTAGGGTTCTTAAGGCAACTGTTCGTAGGATCCCGACGGGTTATCGTCATGCATCTTTAGGCCCCATCACAAGCCACAGTCTCAGCGTCGAATTGGATAAAGAATTTATAGAAAAGTGTGAATAATAAATAGAAGACTTATTAATCAGCTGGATGTCAACCTGAGCATAGCATGAGTAGCAAATCGCATGTTTGTAGGTGAAAATAATGAAGATATTCCTTGACACGGCTGAGTTGGATGAGATTAAACAGGCTTTTTCTTGGGGGCTCATAGACGGTGTCACAACGAACCCCTCGCTTATTAGAAAGGCTGTTGAGAGAAGAGGTAGCCGTCTTAAGATGGAAGACTACATTATAGAGATCCTCAAGACCGTTCCTGGACCAGTCAGCCTCGAGGTGATAGCCCAAAAATCCGACGAGATGATTAAACAGGCTAGGCTTCTGTACAAAAAGTTCAGCCCCTATGGAGAGGTGGTGGTGAAGATACCTGTGAATCCAAGTGTTGAAGACGATGACCTCGATTTCGAAGGCTTGAAAGCAATAAAGCATCTCAGCAAAGAGGGTGTGCCGACAAACTGCACATTAGTCATGACTCCTGAACAGGCCTTGTTGGCGGCGAAGGCTGGAGCCACTTATGCGAGCCCGTTCGCGGGCAGAATTGACGATTATATCCGTGCAAAGATGGGAATGAAGATAGGTGTAGACTTCAAGAAGGAGGATTACTTCGATCATGAACTCCTGAAGGCAGCTAGAGAGACGAAATTCGAGGAGACTGTTAGGAGCTTCAAATATGTGCCAGAGGCGTACAGGAGCCCTGAGATTAGAAGTCTAGTTGACCAAAGTCAAGACAATGGTATCTTGAGCAGTGTGGATCTCGTCGCCAAGATTCTAAGGATATACAGAAACTACGGCTACAAGACCCAAGTGATCGCGGCAAGCATAAGGAACTCAAGGCAAGTTAGGGAGGTGGCGGAGCTTGGAGTTGACATCGCAACATTGCCCTTCTACGTGATTAAAGAGATGATAAGGCATTACAAGACTGCAGAAGGGATAAGGGCTTTCATAGCAGATGTCGTTCCAGAGTACGAAGAAATCTTTAGGCAAAAATGATGATGCCTCTAACGAGGAATGGAAAATGCGCATCTAGAATTCATGGTCCAATGCTTTAGGTAACCCATCGGAAAGCGTCTAATCAAAAACCTTCTCGTTGAAAAGGTATTTTTACGATTCCATCCTTTGCTCTGTAAATTCTTCGAACCCTTCTTCCTCCCTGAACTGTATTCTATAGAATGAGCTGTACATTCCATCCTTTTTCATGAGTTCTGAATGTGTCCCCCTTTCCACGATTCTTCCTTGGTCTAGGACGATTATCTCGTCACACAGCCTTATTGTTGAAAGCCTATGCGCAATTATTATGGCCAATCTACTTTCCAAAAGTTTCTTCAACGCATTCTGCACAAGGAGTTCAGTGTATGGATCAATGCTTGAAGTAGCCTCGTCCAGAATCAACAGTTTAGGATTCATTAGAAGCGTCCTTGCGAAGCTTATGAGTTGCCTTTGACCTATTGAGACGTTTGATGATCCTTCCTGTATAATGTAGTCGTATCCGCCAGGAAGATTCATTATGAATTCATGTGCACCCACTGTTTTAGCTGCTTCGAAGACTTCCTCGTCAGAGGCTTCAGGCCTTCCAAACCTTATGTTATCTTTCACACTCATGGGAAAGAGGAAGGAGTCTTGAAGGACTATGCTCATATGCTTGCGTAGGGACGAGATTCTAATCTTTTTAATGTCATGATCATTAACAAGAATTCTTCCATCAAGCGGGTCATAGAACCTTGCAAGAAGATTTATTATTGTGCTTTTACCCGCGCCTGTCGGTCCAACGATGGCAAGTTTCTTTGGCGTTTCTAAAGTGAAACTTACATTCTTGACTACCGGAACATTAGGGTCATAGCCAAATGTTACATTATCAAAGGTTACGTTCTCGATAGTCTCTATATCAATAGCTTCATCTGGAGATGCTTCTTCCACTTCTACCTTTGTGTCTATCAAATCAAACATTCTTTCAATAGCTGCCATCGCTGACTGATACTGGTCGTAGACGGATACAAGATCCATAAGAGGCATAAAGTATGAAAACTGGTACTCTATAAATGCTATAAGCGTTCCCACAGTTATCTCCCCGCTTAAAACCATCAATGAGCCGAACCAAAGTATTAAAGCAGTCCCAATTATTCTCATGTAAAGGATGATAGGCTGATATAGGGCAGATATTCTGATTGCTTTAAGGCTTGCGTTTACATTTTTGTCCTGGACCTCTGTGAACCCTTTAAGAGCCTTTTCTTCTTGAACAAAGGACTTTATCACCCTCATACCTGAAAGATTTTCTTGAATCTTTGATGTCAATCCTCCAAGGCTTGAAAGTACATTTCTGTAGGCCGACCTTGAAAATTTTCCGAGAAACCACGCTAGACCTGCAGCGAAGGGGAGAACCGCAACAGCCAGTAAAGCCAGTTTTGCGTTGAGAGAGAATATTATTATGAGCGACCCCATTATTGAAGCTGTATCCAAAATAATGCTTGTCAGCCCCATTCTCAGAAAAAATCTTACAGTATTTGCGTCGTTTATCGGTCTAGACATTATTCTCCCAATCTCGCCTTCAGAGAAGTATCGCAGAGAGATTGTCTGCAGTCTGGAGATCATTTCATCTCTCATCTCTGAGACAACTTTCTCGCCAACGATTCTCATCTGATAGAGCTGAATATACTGGAAGCAGTAATTGCTCAAAGTAACAAGGATGAAGAGTGGCACCCACCAAAGGAAGCCTGAAAGGATGCCAGGCTGAATTATCTGGTCTATTGCAACCTTGTGGAGATATGGTGAAAGCAAACCTGTTAACGCGCTTGAGACGATAGCTCCAATACCTATCGCAAGGTTTCTCTTGTATGGCCTAGCGCATTTATATATTCTTCTTATCAAAACTCTGTCAGGAACAGTCCTTTTCCTTGTTTCTTCAAATCTTGAGAAGACACCGAATGGGCTAGACATATATTTTCACCTCGTTTTTTAGGATCTCTTCAGGGGCCTTCTCGAGAAATTGCGTCTCGTAAATCCTTCTGTATATCTTTCCTTTGGCTAGTAGCTCGGTATGCGTCCCAAACTCAGCGA
>CAYSEL010000056.1:0-4381 GCA_964430035.1 uncultured Candidatus Bathyarchaeia archaeon | reverse complement strand
AACTAATCCTTACCAACTAGGAGGTCAAAAGGGAGAAAAGAGAACCATGACTGGCATTGATCCGCTTTTCAGGAACGGTCCTTCTTTACCAAAGCTCTTCAAGGCAGTGGATGAGGCTAAAAGCGACAGAGACGCCGTTTTAGCTTTGGCCAAAGAATGCGAGTATTTGCATCCTTTCAGTCCGCTGGATATTCTAGGCGTCCCCCTGGCAATAATCCGTTACACCAATGGTGACCCGGTGCGCTCAATCATAATGGCGGCTAACCACCGCAGAGTCAATAAAGATAACTGCTTGATACACATGCGAGATACAGACTGTGTAGCTATGGTTACAGGAGCCATTGTTGGAGCCATTAACGGGATCGATGCCTTCCCAGAGGACTGGGTCAACGCAGTAATCTCAGCGAATATGGACGTTTACGGGTTCAACATTGAACAGAATGCCAGAAGATTCTACAATGCTGTATACAAAAACTAAACAGGGAAAAAAGAGAAGAATGATGTGCAGAGGTTCTTAGAGAGCTTCGGTGGGAGAACTGGGTCAAGTGTGTTTGGCGTGATTCCCAGGATGTTGTTAAGAACAGTAGGTATATACAGCATTATCAGAATTACATGTGTAGAGGCTGCAGCAGGTCTTTCAATGACAAGACGGGAACTGCCTTTAATTACTCTAAGATAGGCGTGAGGGAGTGGCTTTACATAGATAAGGAGCTGCAGAAGAGGCTGAGGGTAGACTTAAAAAGCTAACACACAATTGAAAGCCACGAAAATTTTTTTTATCTTTTTTCCTTGGTTCACTATCCAGTTTTAACTTTTCTTGATTTTGATAAAGAGTATAGACTAATCGATAGGGCAAGTAGACTGATGAATAGTATAAGAATAATAAAGATGGATAATGGAACTCCCATCAGTTGGAGAGATGGCTCCGTTAGTGAGTTGACTTTATCGTTAAGCTGATTTAAGGAGTTTTGGAGTTGTTGTACAGTAGAGCTTAAGGATGTTATCAACTATTTCAATTCGTCATAAAGGAGATAATAGTTAGGTTCAAACGACATTAGATTAACTAAAGGTGAGATGAGGGAACAATCTCCAAGACGTATTACCTTTATTGGAAAAGCCGGGGAAGATAAGACGCCATACATAGCATAAAAATAAACGACTACTTTAAAATTGCTTAACACAAGTTCAGGGTCTGAAAGAGCATGTTTACTGTTTCATTGTCTAAGAAAGATGGTTGAGTCGAAATCGGGAAAAGAGAGAAAACATATTTTTATGCCAAAACCACTTATAGGTAAAGCTTTTATATTTGTTGAGTAATACCCTCTTTCATGGTTAAATTTGGTGTGCATCTTTTCTTGTGGGCAGATAAATTTGACGACTCTTCATTGCCTTTAATAGCTAAGGCCAAGAAGATGGGGTTTGACGGTGTTGAGATTCCAATGATGGATCTTGAATCGATAAACGTGGAGAAAACTAAAAGAGAACTTGAGAAGAACAAAATGGTGGGACTAGGATCAGTTGGTCTTCCGCTGGATAAGGACATTACAAGCAACGATGAGGTGACCAGGAGACGGGGCATAGACTATCTGAAACGGTGTGTTGAGGTTACTTCTGAGCTTGGTGGTGACGCTGTGAACGGTGTAGTATACACGGCTTGGGGCAAGATTACTGGTAAGAGTCGGACTGAGGAGGAATGGCGGCGAAGCGTTGACGCCTTGAAAGAAGTTTGTAGGCATGCTAGGAGCTTCGGTGTGTCCTTAGGTTTGGAGCCTGTGAATAGGTTTGAGACCTACTTTCTGAACACAGCCGCTGACGCGGTGAAGCTTGCCAAAGAAGTAGGGGAATCAAACATAAAGGTTCATTTGGACACCTTCCACATGAACATTGAAGAGAAAGACTTCTATCATCCGATTAAGGAGACAGGAAGTCTCTTGTGGCATCTACACTGCTGCGAGAATGATAGAGGTGTGGCTGGTACGGGCCATGTGGATTGGGACGGTGTGTTTAGGGCTTTGTCAGAAATTGGGTATGACAGGTGGCTGGTCATAGAGTCTTTTGTGCCAGAGAGAGGGAAGTTGTCCGCTTTGACGGCTATTTGGCGTAAAATAGCTCCCAGCGCGGACGCTATAGCTTCCGAAGGTCTTGCCTTCCTCAAGGCTAAATCTAAGCAGTATCTTGGGAAGTGAACTCGCCGGCTTATCTTTGAAGTCCTTTAATTTTTGGATGATGTTCTTTTAGAAATAATTTTCCTAATGCAAAAATGAGTAAACGATTTTTCTCGCTTTAGATGAGACTTCGTTAACTGAAGAGACTTTTAGTGATCAGCACAGTCAGTTCTAGACTCTTTAGGGGAAGACTTGTTGAAATATCCGCCTCAAGATCATCCAATAGATTCTATAGTCAGACCGTAGAGAAATTATAAAAAAATGGTTCCAATCACGACTGAAGAGAAGATCCGCCTAGAATAGTTGCTGAAGCCTATGGCAAAATAATTGTGGTAAAAGGGTTTAAGAAGGAAATGCCAAATAAATGATCTGTAAGGAGAAATTAATGAGGGATAATATAAAAAACTAATGGCGGTTTATGAGAAAAAGGAAGCAATAGAGATAGAAGAGATGCAAATTCCTTTTGAAACTTGAAACGCGAGGTATTGCTTATTCTTTCTTATGCGCTCTCGCCCTTTCCAACGCCGAGTCTATTTTAACTTACCAATCTCAAGCCCTTCAAAACCTATACCCGCTGACGGTCTTATGGAGAGTCCATTCATGAATCGCTTGTCAAAGGATTGCCAATCTCAACTATATTGATGCTTTCTTCAATAGCCTTTCTAACCAATCTAAGCGTATTTTAAGGCTCTATATCGACTCAACACGGTATCCAAAAACTTTGATCACCTATAATATTACCGCTTCTCTATGCTGAGCTTATCTAGAATAGCCGATCCTTGCTTTAACAATTTATCTACATTTCTCTTAGTCACACCCGTTGTGGTGCCAACCATCGTCACACAAGCTGCTCCAGCAGCCTCCCCCTCTAAAAGGATACGAGTTAACTCTGCCTCGGATAGACTGTCAATGTTAAGTGGCTTTTTAAATACCATGCGGGTTAGACCATGTATCACTCCTGCACAGAATGCGTCTCCCGCCCCCGTAGGATCAATGACTGGTACCTTGAAAGCAGGCATCTTGAAAACAGCATTCTTCATCATGGCGATAAGGCCTTCTTCGCCAAGACTAATGATGATGAACTTCGCACCCTCGTTCAGCAGTATTTCTGCTGCCTTCATTGGATCTTTTTCCCCTGTTATCATTCTCGCCTCTAGGTTGTTGCAATGAAACACATCTGCCCAATTAAGAGCTGGAACGACTATGTCCCATCCGTGCTTGTATGGAGCAACAGGGTCAATGAAAGTCAAGCATCCCAAATCCTTAGCTTTCTGAAGGATTAGAGGAAGCTTCTCATCGAATTCGCCCATGAATCCGACCCCGCCCACATAGAGTATCCTAGGCTTTTCTTCATCCAAGACGGAGAATACATGGTCGGGGCTGAGATACCAGTTAGCCCCGACATCTACATGAAACCTCCGATCTTGCCCCCTTACAACAAGAATAAGGTTCTTCGAAGTGGCTACACCCCTCACTTTTTGAAGACGGTGGACGACACCTTCTCTCTCTAAGATGCTCTGAATATAGTTGCCGAATACGTCGTCGCCAACTGCCCCGACAGAGCTAACCTCGCCTTCCTCTAAGCTTAGCTTCCTTAAATCGATTGAGACATTCGCAGCGTGTCCACCAATGTGGATCTCTATATTCCTCCCAGTGAATGTAAGCTCCCCTGGATCTGAGATCTTAGGCAAATCCGCCGCTATAATATCAGCGACTAGTATTCCAACAGATGTCACAAGCATAACTTCGAATTCTCCTGACCGACCAAATTTCTTGAAGGTTATACTTATATCGATTTCGCATAAAGCCTATAACATAGTGGAAGACGTACCTTATCCATGTCGCCAACAATATCATTTTTATAAGCGAATGGAGGCAGAGAGTATCCGAAGGCTCTTTGTCAAATCTCTCTTGCAACCCATGCAGGCTTTACCGCATGCTCTTGCGAGAATATACGGTTTTTCTTCTCAACTATCTTAGCGAAGGTCAAATCTGAAGATTCTTCAAGATCTGAGCTTATCCCAACAGAACCAGTTTTTTGGATCTTTAATTACGAAGCTATACGCATCTCTGATGTTGTCAACTATCTCTTTCTCCCTCTCAAAATCTAAGCCACAGATCTCCTCAATGACAAAATCTATTCCTCGCGGATAAATTTGTTCCGCGAAAACTCGATCTTTCTCGAACATTTCTCCGTTCTCATCTTTGGCTCTGAA
>CAYSEL010000055.1:0-2992 GCA_964430035.1 uncultured Candidatus Bathyarchaeia archaeon | reverse complement strand
CTTTTTGAACTTGAGTTTCTTGTTTCTGATAAAATTGAAAATTGATAATCACCAGTATGCTTCTACTTCTAGACGGCGACTTTATTTGAAATTTACGGCATAAAAGGATAGGTAAAAACATTTTTTTAACAAATCTTCATCATTCTTGAATGGTGCTAACATAGTGTTAAGTGCGACAAGATAAACAATTAAACAATATATATTTCAGGAGGATTGCAAGAATGACCCGTTGCACTATCTGTGGGCAGAGGGAAGCTTTCTATAGACGTGTCTACTCGGGGGAAAACCTCTGCGTAAGATGCTTTGTGGAGTCGATTGAGAAGAAGGTTCGCGCCACAATTGGCAAATACAAAATGTTCGATATTGATGATAGAATCGCCGTTGCGGTTTCTGGCGGAAAGGACAGCGTCAGTCTCCTTCACTTATTGGCTAAGATAGAGAAAGATTTTCCGAAGTCGTCAGTTTGCGCGGTCACGGTTGACGAGGGAATAAGAGGATACAGAGACCAAGCTCTTGAGATTGCCGCTGAGAACTGCGCAAATCTTGGAATAGCGCACATAGTAGTATCTTTCAAAGAGCTTTACGGCTACACAATGGATGAGATTACTGAAAAGACAGCGAGGGAAGAGCTAACACCATGCGCCTATTGCGGCGTGTTGAGGAGGAAAGCCATCAATATTGCTGGTCGAAGAGCCGCTGCAGCTAAAATCGCCACTGCTCACACCCTTGACGATGAAATCCAAACATTCTTTCTGAACATAATTCACGGAGATCCGTTGAGAACTATGCGGTCCACATTCACATCAAATTTTGAAGACACTTGGATACTGCCAAGGGTAAAGCCTCTATGCGAAGTTCTCGAAAGGGAGACGGCCTTATATGCTTTCGTCAAGAAGATCGAGTTTCAGGATATGCCTTGCCCCTATGCAGGTGAAGCCCTAAGAAATGATGTGCGAAACATGCTGAATCATCTCGAGGCGAAGCATCCTGGAATAAAATATACAATTCTGAATTCTCTAGAAAAAATTCGAAAGGCAACAAAATGGGAAGAAAGACATGTGCAATTCAAAGAATGCAAGTTATGCGGAGAACCATCATCAATGGAAATATGCCAAACATGCCAAATGCTGAAAAGACTAAGCATGTTGTAAGAAATGGGCCGTGTAGCAACAGTAAAAATGAAGTTGGACAGCGGGTCACCGAAGCTGGACGCATAGTTTTCACACAGCCCGCTTAGTATCTATACTTATACCCGCACCCCTCTGAGCGCTAAGCGTCCACGCTTAGGTTGCTCCCTCCCGGGCCTGGCCAGGTTTGCCTGGTAAACGCGTTTGCAGCCTTCCTACGGAGGCTACTCCGCGTCCGCGAGCCCCAGAGGACGAGTATTCATCGTTAGATGCTAAGGAGCTTGTGTGATCTTTTGCGCCTCACTTCGGCTCTCGGTCCGTCGTAAAGGGGGTTTACGGTCGAAGCCTATTAGCCTCTCAAGGGACCCCTAGCCCCTCACCTGAGACCCGCTGTCCAAGAGAATATTTTCTGGTAAGGTTAATAAAAGCTTCTCGATACTAATTTCACAAGTTTCATGGTTATTGCCCTTGAGGAAAAAGGCAATTTGTAATTAGTTTTGTCTAATTAGATGCATTAGCATAGGCATAAGTTCCGTTCCAGACTTTAATGTGCCTAAGCTTCCTTTTGCGGATTCTTTTTCAGAGAATTTCTTAATTCCATCCGGATTGATTTTGCCGCCTGCGATTAATAGAGGCACAGGATCATCGCTGTGAGACTTCAGTCTGCATGGAGTGGAATGATCTGCGGTTACGCAGAGCACAGTTTTTTCTAGGTCTATTTCTTTCACTATTTTTCCGAAAAAGTGGTTATCAATTTCTTTTATGATTTGTGTTTTTCGTTCAAATTCGCCGTCATGTCCAGCTTCGTCGGGACCTTTTAGATGAATGTAGAAGCAGTCGAAGGTTGGGAGCAGGTTTAACAAGTTATCCGCCCTTAATTTACTATCTGCCATAATGTTGCCTGATGGCGAGGGAATTTCGACTAAATGCATTCCAACAAGTCTCGAGATTCCTCTCTCGACAGGCATGTCTGCTAAGCAAGCAAACCTTACTTTATAACGTTCACTTAGGTTATAGAATTTCGGCAGTTCATCACCAGCATCTCTGGACAAAATAATATTAGCCTTAAGTTTTCCTTCAGATACACGTTTCTTGTTCACTTCATGTTTCTCCAAGACTTCATGGCTCTTCCAAGTAAATTCGTTGACGAGTTCAGCCGAAATTCTCGATGCTTCACTGTTGTCTAAAGGTGAGCATTCTCTTAGAGTTAGTTCAGCCCCACTATTTGCTACGCCTAGCCCCCCTACTATTTCATAAGATGGATCAGTATTGCTTATCTTTCTAGAAAGGCGTATCTTTTTGCTTCGGATCACTAAGACCCCACGATGACCTAAAGTGTTTTTGAACTCGAACTCGGCTGGATGTGAAGTTAATCTTACCTCTCTATTAACTGCCTCTGAAATTCTGGAAGCTTCTTCTGGCGTTAAGTCTCTTCCTGCCCTTCGATCTATGATTTTTCCATCTTTTCCAAGAGTTGCAAAATTGCATCTTAAAGCAAGGTCTCCCTTTTCGAAGTCCATGCCTACGCCGTAAGCTTCTAGGGGTCCCCTTCCAACATGGTACTTGTAAGGGTCGTAACCGAGAATCGAGATAACCGCAACATCGCTCTCAGGCGCAATCCCTTTTCTAACAGTATACATTAGACCAAGTTTTCCTCTACTTGCCAGGTAATCCATATTTGGAGTCTCAGCATATTCTAATGGGGTCTGGTCGCCTAACTCTTTTATGGGAAGATCGCCTAATCCGTCTATTACTACGTAGATGAGTTTTAAGTCCCTGTCTCCTTCCTTTCTCATATGCCTTGACCTTCCGAATTGTAAGACATAACTCAAGGCAAAGGATATATAACTCTATAGGTAAGGGAC
>CAYSEL010000054.1:0-13068 GCA_964430035.1 uncultured Candidatus Bathyarchaeia archaeon | reverse complement strand
CTCCCAGCCGCAACCTTTTGTAGACCTCTTCTGTGGGGAAGCTTTTTCCGACTGCTACGGAAAGGTACCGCCTTCTTTTTTTGTTGGACTTGGGTTAAGAACTCTTTCGCCTCTTCAAGTTTCATGCCTTTTATCGCTGTGCATACTTCTCTTGCTGCCTTGACCGATACTCTCAGCTCTCTTCCGCTTGCCTTGACCGTTGTATCCGGGTCTAGGTCAACTATGGAGTATCCCCATTTTGGCACTCGGCTATCACCAACTTTCATTGAACAGATGCATGGAGGTTAATAAAAATTATCCCGAAAGTTGCGTTTAATGGGCTACTTATAAGTTAGCAGCTCAACTTAGAGGATACTTCAATCCTAGAACCTTCTTTATCGCTTTCAGAATGGGTGCCCCCGTGACAGCGGCTACTAGAACGACTTGAACATCTTCTATATAGGATGCTGCAGCGCCAGTTATAAATGCGCCATACACAACTTCAGGTGACCACCCAAGCACGACGTGAAGACCGCACGGAATTAAGAGGAAGACCCTTACTAGCGCGTCCGTTACTGTCCCTATAAAGGCGATAAGCGGCACTATGAAGACCAAACGTTTCGGCTCCTCATCAATATCCGCAAAGATTTTTGCCGTTGGGTAGATAAGCACAAAAGCGGCAAGAATGTCAAGAATAGTCCAGAAGGGGAGCCACTGCCCATAAGGGTGGACGAAGTACGCTGAGAGCATCACTGCGTAGATGGCAAGAAGGCTTTTCCACCTTCCCTTAGCCAATAAGCCGCATGCCATAACACCCATCGGCTCGGCTATTATCCCGAACATCCAAAGATCCGTGGTCTTTATCGCCCTTGCCGTGACGCTTCCCATAAAGGCTACAAGGAAGCCTATCCATGGTCCGAGAATTATACCCTCAAGCGGTTCAAGATATATGCTCCAGCTCCGCCAGAGATCAATCGAGACTAAGTATAAGGCTGTATGCAGGGCGGCGAAGACCGCTGCGAAAGAGACGATTTTAGAAGTAAACCTCAACCTACATCAAAGGCAAATACATGCGGCATATGGTTAAAACACTTTCGGCTGATAAACCGCCTGGTGTTAAAGGCGCAATTGGAAAAATTTTTGCGGCGCAAAAGATGGTGACCACCGTAGAAGCGGGCCTCTCTGCAGAGGTTATGTCGCGGCGTCGCATCCAAGGTTTTTGCAGTTAATTGCTTTGTAGCCGTGGTTCAAATAATTAGATCTGATCGTGAATGTTAAGATAGATGCTTATCACGCCTTCCCGATTTATCTTAATCTCTCAACTCTAACCTTTTCTCTTTTAGGGCATCTGCAACTTTTTCGGGGCATCGAACTTTAACTTGAAGGGTGAACCTTCCTTTGTCTGAATTACACCAAGTGCGGATTCAGTTGGGAAGAACCTTATCTAGGAATTGTCAAGTTGGTGTGAGATTCAAATTCGCAGTGTACGCTGAAACTGCAACAGCCAAGAGAACTGCGTTCGCTTTTAGGGGTCAATCAATCACTAGGATGTATAACGCGCCAAGTATTTCAACGAATAGACAATTGCGAGTGATACAAAGTATATGGCTGCATATAGAACTACTCCAAATGGGAATCCTGGAAAAGATGTTTCGCAATACTCACATATATGTACGAACGAGGAGATGGTTGCGATTATAAGCATTATGCTGTATGTCCAAGCAAGCGCAACAAGAATAATTAATGGTCTCCTTCTGTGCGATGAATCCATATTTGGCCAGCCTTCTCTCTCTTGACGTCAGCATCTGTATCTCTATTATGCGCTATTTAAAAGTGCGAGAAAGTATCTTCCGAAACAGAGTTCTAGCTAAGCAAATACTGAAGAAATAATATTTGAGATTAGTCAGCGCCTTTCAAGAATCCTCATCTTCAGAGTAAAGATTAAGCTTACAGATGAAATATGAGATTTTTTGTCGCTATTTATTGCGTATACGGCTGATGCATAGGCTTTAAGTACAATTTGTTTCTCCCTTAATCATTAAGGTTAAAGGGTATGAGAGGTGCTTCGCAAGATGGACTGGCCGCTTGGAAACCACCAATCCTCTTAGAGTATGCCATTCAGAGTGGAGGTTGAAAGAGTGGGTAATGAGAAAAAACTTATTCTGGTTGTAGATGACGACACATCGATTTGTAAAATTTTTAAATGGATCTTGGAGGAGCAGGGCTACAGCGTCGATACGGCTGGGACTGGTCATGAAGCTCTGGCAAAGGCTTCGACTAAAGCCTATAACTTGGCTTTACTTGACATTAGACTTCCAGATATGGATGGAACCGAGTTGCTGAGTGAGTTGCATAAGCAAAGACCTAAAATGGTGAAGGTTATGGTGACGGGGCATCCAAGCCTTGAAAATTCGGTTAAATCCTTAAACCTAGGAGCTGACACCTACATCATAAAACCTGTCGCGCCAGAAGCGCTACTGAAAGTTGTTCGAGACAAACTTATGGAGCAGGAAGATGCAGAGCGCACGAGCCAAGAGCAGATTGACGAGTGGATTGCGATGCGCATACAAAAACTTCAAAATGAGCAATAATTTTTTCAAATAAAAAAATTGAATAGAAGGAACAGCGAGCAAACCTTGCATAAAGCAGTAATTTCTTCCAAGAATAGGAAAATCAGGAAAAATTTAACTGAGGATAAAAGCTTATCTCGCCATTTTATCTCCTTCATAATCGACGGCGATACCATTGAACAGCCAGGATGAGCAATCCCTTCAAAATATGCTTAGAGAATGGTTTTCGAAAGCTGAGAGAGTTGTTGTCGCTGGCGTTGGAAACCCTCAACGCATGGACGACTCAATTGGGATGAAAATAGTCCAAGACTTGCATGGCAAGGTCTCTGAAAAGGTCTTTCTTGTCGAATGTGAAACTGTTCCGGAAAGTTTCATTCAAGAGATAATTGATTTCGACCCGACACATATCCTTGTAATCGACGCTGCGATACTAGGCGTTAACCCTGGCGATGCACGACTCATTGAACATACATTGTTACCGACATACTCCGCATTTTCAACTCATTCGCTTCCATTACGGCTCTTTTGTGATAATCTCACTGAAGCGACAAGGGCTAAGGTGGCGTTGCTGCTTGTCCAACCAAAGAAGACGGATTTCGGTGAAGAATTGACACCTGAAGCCCTGACTTCCGCTCGAAGAATTGTTCAAGCCTTGCTTAGGGTTCTTCCATAAAAAGGTTGTTTGCAGCATACGGACAAAAATTGTTCCTGCCTTAGTTTAGGATTCTGCAGAGATAATGCGTTTTATTTCACCGTCTTATTCTATCTATCATCTGCCCATCCCCATCTAAAAGTTGCACATCCAGAGCCATCTTTCCAACCTCATGGGTTGCGCAGCTTAGGCACGGGTCTAAAGCCCTGATAACTGCTTCAACTCTGTTGAGTAAGCCATCATCTAACCGCCCTTGCTTGAGGTATTCCTTCGCAACTTGCGTTATAGCTCTGTTGTAGGCGAGGTTATTATGTTCTGTCGCTATGATGAGGTTTGCCCATTTTATCAAACCTTCCTTATCAACCTTGTAATGATGTATCAAAGTTCCTCTCGGAGCCTCCGCCACTCCTATTCCTTCCCTTCTATTTGCTGAAGCCCTTGCCTGCACATCTTCTGAGAATGTCTCAGGGTCTTCAAGGATCTCTTTGACCTTTTCGATACAAAATAGTATCTCAACTAAGCGTGCGTAATGGTATAGGAATGTGCTCTGAACGACTCCGTCTTTCCCGAACCTTTTGTACTCTTTAAATTCTTCGTCTGCAAGCGGTGTGCCGCAGTTTGAGACTATGTTAAGCCTTGCCAAGGGTCCAACTCTATAAATTCCGTCTGGGTATCCTAAAGGCTTGTAGTATGGAAACTTCATGTATGTCCAAGGTTCAACAGCTTCACCTATGTGCTGGCTGTAGTCTCTTGGATCGATACACTCCGCAACTATTCTCCCTTCTGGGTCAACAATCCTTAACATACCATCATAATGTTCTAGTTCTCCATCCGGAGTAACAAGCCCCAAGTAGTAAGTTGGGAAGTTACCGAAGTTCTCTATCTCCTCATTTAAGCCTTCGAGACGTTTCTTAAATGTTAAGATTGTTTCTAACGTGATTTCGAGGGCTTCCGGTACGCCTGAAAGGATCTTTTCAGCCTTCTCTTTATTGAGCGGCTCTTTCACTCCGCCTGGTAAGACCCACTCACTGGAATGGATTCTTTTTCCAGCGAGATTCTTAATTATCTCTTGACCGAACTGTCTAAGTTTAATGCCGTTTCTGGCTATCTGGGGATGGGTCTCCATTAAGCTAAAGATGTTTCTTTCAGAAGGTTCTGAGTCTATTCCTAAGAGAATGTCGGGCGAGGATAAATGAAAGAAGCTTAACGCATGGCTTTGGATAATCTGCCCCATATGCATTAACCTTCGTAGAAGGACAGCGGTTTTGGGTATAGTGACCGCTAAGATTTCGTCGCATGCCTTTACGGAGGCTAAAAGGTGGCTGACTGGGCAGATTCCGCAGATTCTTGAGGTTATGCTTGGCATCTCGTAGAATGGACGGCCTTCACAGAACTTTTCGAACCCTCGGAAGTCTGTGACATGGAATCTTGCCTCTCTGACAGAGCCTTCTTCGTTGAGGTGGATAGTTACTTTCCCATGCCCTTCTATCCTCGTTACTGGGTTTATTACAATCTCAACCATATCTGCATCTGCCCTCCATCTTAGGTGTTCTTCCGGCTAGAAGTTCGGTTAAAATATAGTTTATCAAGTCTGCAGAAGGTGGGCATCCAGGAACATAATAGTCGACCTCAACAACTTCATGTAAGGGTTTAGCATGCTCAATCAGCCTTGGAACTTCCTCATTTGGAACGCAGGGATTTAAATCCGCAATCTCAACATATGCCCTTTGAAGAGTAGACTCTGCGCTCTTCTCAAAGGTATTCCTTAAGCCAGTTACGTTTCCATTGACAGCGCAATCGCCTAGTGAAACGAGGATTTTTGTGCGCGCCCTAACTTCTTCTAAAAGATTTAATTGTTCCTCATTTGCCACCGCGCCTTCAACAAGTGTTATATCGACATCTTCGGGGAAAGACTTGATGTCTACAAGGGGGCTGTAGACGAGTTTAACCTTTCCAGCGAGTTCCATAAGCCGTTCATCTTGATCCAAGAATGACATGTGACATCCTGAGCATCCACTAAGCCACACAGTTGCAAGTCTAACCTTCTTTTGTTCGTCCACCTACTTTTGCCTCCTTCTCAAAACGAACTTCGGCAAATCCTTAGCCCTTGTCTCTGAAATCGGCTCGCCCTTTATGTAGATTGCGCCAACGGGGCAGACGGCGGCGCATTTCGTGCATGAGGTGCATGATGATGAGGAACCCCAAGGTTCATCTAAATCGACTATCACTTGCGAGTCTTTTCCTCTCATCTTCAGATCTAATGTATGAACACCCTCAATCTCATCGCATACCCTGATGCATCTGGTGCAGAGTATACATCTGTTCGGGTCGAGAACAAGCCGGTCATGAGACGAATCAATTTTATGCCTTGTCCACTCCCTTCTAAACCTGACGTGGTCAACACCTAATTTCATGGCTAAATCTTGGAGTTCACAGTTCCCATTTGCGATGCAGACTGCGCATATGTGAGTTCTTTCTGAAAGGAAGAGTTCAATAAGCATCTTTCGATATTTTTTCAGTTTATCCGAGTCTGTTACGATCTCCATTCCATTATAGATTGGCGTTGTGCATGCTGGGAAGAGCTTAGAGGAGCCTTTAACCTCAACGATGCATAGGCGACAACCTCCAGAATTTGATAAGCCTTCAAGATGACACAGCGTTGGTATGTGGACTCCATTTCTCACCGCAACTTCTAATATTGTCTCGCCTTCTAAACCGGTGACTTCCATCCCGTCTATCTTTAACTTGACCATACCGACATTCATATCTTCTCTTTCCTCTACCTGTTCTTGAAGCATCTTCCAGCAGGACAACTCTTATCGATGATGTGCATAACATACTCATTTCTGAAGTAACGTAGGGTTGTCAGAACGGGGTTCGGTGCCGTTTGACCGAGACCACAGAGACTTGTATCCTTAATCATGTTACACAGCTCTTCCAAAACGACCAGATCCCTCATTTCACCTTCCCCACCCACAATCTTGTCGAATATCCCTTTAACCTTCATGAGCCCAGTTCTGCATGGGACACATTTACCGCAAGATTCATCTACGCAGAACTCAACGAAGAACCTTGCAGTGTCAACCATGCATGTTTGGTCGTCCATCACGACGATTCCTCCCGAACCCATGATTGCTCCAGCCTTCGTCAAAGACTCATAGTCTATTGGCAGCGATAACATCTCTTCTGGTAAGCATCCGCCTGAGGGTCCGCCTACTTGAACAGCCTTGAATTTTCTTCCTTGCGGAACTCCTCCGCCGATGTCAAAAACAACTTCCTTTAACGTAATCCCCATTGGAACTTCGATTAGTCCTGGATTGTTAACCTTGCCCGTGAGTGAGAAACACTTTGTTCCGCTGCATCCAGGGGAGCCTATCTTCGAAAACCATGCCCCGCCATTCGTTATGATTAAGGGGATGTTTGCTAAGGTCTCAACGTTCTGGATAAGTGTCGGCTTCTTCCATAATCCAGATGTGGCAGGGTATGGTGGACGCGGTGTAGGTGTGGCTCGTCTCCCTTCTATTGAAGCAAGTATAGCTGTCTCTTCACCAGCTACGAAGGCACCTGCCCCCAACCTTAGGTCAAGGTCAAAATTTAGAGAAGACTCAAGGATGTTTCCGCCAATGAGTCCAAGCGACCTCGCCTGTTCTATAGCCTTCCGTAGGGTCTGAATAGCCAAGGGATACTCAGCTCTGATGTATATGTAGCCTTGCTCTGCACCGACGGCGTAGGCAGCTATAAGCATACCTTCAATGATGGCGTGAGGGTCTGCCTCTGCAAGTGTTCGATTTGCGAAGACACCTGGATCTCCCTCATCAAGGTTGGCTACCACATACTTCGGTCTGCCCGGAGCGATCGCGACGAATCTCCACTTTTGCCCTGTTGGAAAACCCGCTCCTCCTCTTCCCCTTAAACCGCTTGCTGAGACCTCGTCAATCACCTCTTTCTGGCTCATACTGGTTAAGCATTTTATAAGCGCCGAGTATCCTCCAACGGCTATGTACTCCTCAATTCTGAAGGGGTCTATCTTTCCAGCATTCCTCATTACGCTCTTAAGCTGTTTCTTAAAGAAGACTTCATTAACGTAAAGCATTTCCTTAACAGGTTTCCCTTCGACTATATGACTCTTCACTATCTTCCGTGCATCTTCTGGTTTAACATTTTGATAAAGATATTCTCCTGGTTCTAAGATGACGGCTGGACCGACATTACACGTGCCGACACAACCTGTCCTCGAAACCTGACACTCGCTCTCCATTCCGAACTCTTTCACAGCATCTTCGAATGCCTTCATCACTTTCATTGCGCCGAGTGGCAGACAGCCAGTTGAACAGCATACGTTTATACGGTGCTTGTACGATTCCCTTCTCTGCCTTTCCCTCTCAGCAATCTTTAAGATTTCTTCCAGTTTCATCCGCTCAACCTCCCAGTCGAGACCTAATCTTTTCCAATACTGCTTCCTTCGTCGCTTTACCGATATGCTCATCGTCAACTATTACGTTTGGAGCCATTGCACAGGCACCTATGCAACGGGTGATAAAGAGGGAGAGTCTTCCATCGGTGGTTGTCTCGCCTCTTTTAACATTGAATTCATGTTCAACCGCTGATACGATCTCTTCAACGCCCCTAACGAAGCATGCAGTTCCGTAACAGAAAGTAACTGTATGCGTTCCCGGCTTCTTTAGCTTGAAAAAATTGTAGAAGGTTGCAACCCCGTAAACATGGCTTGGCGGAAGGTTCAATTTGTTCGAGATGTAAATGAGTAGGTCTCTGTCAAGAAATCCAAAAATCTCTTGGGCGCTGTGAAGTATCTCTAGAAGCGAATCTCTTCTGTACTGGTGCTTCGACATAAACTGCTCAAGTAATGAGATGCGCCTGTTTGCCCCCATATAGTCCCAGTAGACCTCCCATCGGGCAGTTGTCAATAGCGAATGAGAAGGCAATATTTAAGAATTGCCATAAAGACAAGGGCAGTTATGAACTAGTAACTGCCGACCGATAGAAATTTTTCCCCATTCTTAGATGAAAAATATTCTAAACCTTTTCTCAGAGGAAAATTCTTAAGTAAGAACCTACCCGATAAATAATAGTGTTAAGTGGGCCCGTAGCTCAGCACGGTTAGAGCGACAGGCTCATATTCTATGCCTAGAGGAGAGACCTGTTGGTCCCCGGTTCAAATCCGGGCGGGCCCACCACTGAAAATAGTTTGAAGTTCTTGCGTTGGTCATCTCTTTACTTTGAAGAAAATGTTGTATTTTCCCTTAATAGTTATGAGAATTATGCATAATATTGAACTCAAATTCTTCCTCAAGTTATGCAGACAGGTTATTCCCAAGACCAGAGGGCAGATTATTAAGTTTAACATGAGAGTGGGTTGAACATATTCAATGGGCTCGCAAAACTATGATTCCAAGCAGGCTTAACACATTGACTGTGTAAAGGACAAGTAGAATTAAGCCTTCTCGACCTCCCATCTTTCCATTTTCTATAAAGAACCATAAAAGGAGATTTGATATGACACTAAAGAGAATCAAATCTGAGAGAACGAGGAGATTTACCTCAAAGGGTGTGAAAACTAGTAGCAGACCCAAGATAATGGTAGAATTAAAGAAACAACTTCCTGTGATGCCACCCAACGTTATTTCAAAGTGCCCCTTATAAGCCGCCTTCACATGAACATTGAGTTCTGGCAAACTAGTTCCGAAGGCAACTAATGTAGCAGCAACAATAGAAGATGGAATCCCCATGTAGGTTGCAATATCAATGGTTGACTCAATTGTTAGCCTTGCACCGATAAGTAGACCTGCCATCCCAGCTAGGAAAAGCATCAGTTCCTTTTTTATTTTTTTATCCTTGAAGTTTCCAGATGCGTTGTCTTCTTTTTCCTTGCCTTTTCGTATTAATGTGTAAGAGTATCCCAAGAACATGCATAACAAAATCACACCAATGATTTGGCTTATATATTGCAGATATAGAAGAGAGATAAGGGTTATCGAAATAAGCATTAATCCCGTTGTAAACTCTTTCTTCTCTTTTTCTTCTATAGTTATCTTTCTCCTATAAGGACGAATGACAGTTGCAACTATGATGCTGGCGCCGACGATGAGAGCAATATTGGTTATGTTAGAGCCAAGAATATCCCCGAGCGAAACATCCATTGTCCCAAGGATTATAGAATTGACGGCAACAGATAATTCGGCTGACGATGTTGAGAAGGCCACTAAGAAAAAACTTAAGACGGATTTTCTTAGCCTTCGCTTCTCAGATATGGCGACTATGCTTGATATAACCATGCTACTCGCACCACTAAGCAAAGCCAACCCAATCGCAAGCAATAGGGGAGGCAGCCAAAACACTTGAATCACTCTTTTCCTCTTTATTAATGACAGAAGACTTAATTTATTTATCATTTATATTCTTTTAGATACGTATCTTAGACTAACTGAAGCCAACAGGCAACTAACCATAAATTCGTTTTCCATTTTTTTACTTCCAAGAGTAAAGATTGTTAAGCAATATCTTTATCAGGAGCATCGGCAGAAACGGCAAGAAAAGAGATGCTCCAGCTACGCTAAATATGTTTCCAAAGTTTGAACTTACACGCAATTGACTATTTCTCTCGTCTTAAGGTCTCCAGGGTTAAGCGTAAAAACGGTGACGTCATGTCCAAGTTTACTGTATTCCCTTGTGATGTATTCGGCGTAGGTACCCTAAACCGCCCACCAACGTTGGCGGATACTCCCATGTAAAGACCCCCTATTCTCAAGCTAACCCCTCATAACATTTTAGTTGCGACGTTATAATTTCTGTTTTTCCCAGAAATCATGGAGTTCTCGAATGGTATGTATTTCGATGAGGTTGCTTGCGTGTCTCTGGAAGGTTCTGAAGGCAGCTGTAAAAAGGACGACGTCCTCATCCCTAACAACTCCCTTGGATAGTAAGGCACGGCTCACTGCAAGAATACTGTCTCCCTCATGCTCGATTTGGAAGGGTTGAACGCCGTAAACAAGATCTAACTGATTCCTCACCATAGGGCTTATCGTCACGGCGATGACTGGCTGCCTCAGTCTGAACCTTGCTATCATGCGGGCCGTGTAACCTGTCCTCGTGATTGTTACCACCTTGTTTAGGGGCATGGCTTTTGCAATGGCATTCACAGACCAGCTTATGACGCTTGAGATGTTCCGAAACTCCTCCCCTGTTACTTTGCTGATAACGGCGGGTTCTATCTGCTCCGCAATCTTTGTCATTGTTGATACTGCTTCGACAGGATATTTTCCTACCGCTGTCTCACCTGAGAGCATCACGACATCAGTGCCATCAAGGATAGCGTTAGCCACATCACTCACCTCGGCTCTCGTCGGTGTAGGATTCTCCCGCATAGACTCGAGCATCTCTGTAGCCGTAATAACCATTTTTCCCTCCTGATTGCATGAAGCAATCATTTGCTTCTGCAGTAAAGGAACACTTTCTCGGAATAGCTCAATCCCAAGGTCTCCTCGTGCAATCATGATGCCATCAGCTGCATCGAGGATGCCTCGAAAGTTTTTCACACCCTCTGCGTTCTCAATTTTGGCGATTATTCCCGCCTCGCTCTTTCCCACCCTCTGCCTGAGTTGGTTGATATCTTCGACGGTTCGCACGAAGGATAGACTTAGGAATTCAACTCTATGTTTCCGGGCGAACTCTATGAGTTTCAGATCCTTCTCCGAGAGAGTGGGAGAGGGAAAGATTTTGCCGGGGAAGTTGACACCCTTGCCATCTTCTAGAATGCCTTCATTGAGGGCTTGAAGTTGAATCTGCATCTCTCCTGCCTCTGTAACCTTAGTCTGCACCTTACCATCGTCAAAGAGGACACTATCACCAATCTCGAGCCAACTGTAAATATCCCAGCTGAAGGACAGGTCAGCATCGGCGCCAAAGATGATACTATCTCCCCTCTTGACAGCCAGCTTTTTCTTCGCTCTGAGTCGAACTTCTGGACCTTTGAGGTCTAAGAGTATTGGAATCTCGCCGATTCTACGAACATTACGGACAATCTCCTCGTACTGCGTTTGATCACCGAAGGCCGTGTTTATCCTTACTCCGTTCATTCCAGCCTCATACATCTTAGCCAGAATGTTTGGCGAAGTACTCGCGGGCCCAACAGTGCAGAGAATCTTAGTCTTCTTAATCTCTCGCCTCAACTCAACATCAACTACTTATACGCATAATAATCAGCTTACCTCCTATCAATTTTTCGAAGTTTAACCCAAAACCACTAATCAAAAGTGCAAGAATGAGAATACGCTTTCCGAGGTACCTCAAAGCAGAGCTTCACACATAAAAGAAAATTGTGCTCCTAGAAAGAATGACCGTTATACAAAATGATGCTCTTGTTACGTTGTCTTCTATTGTGAAGTAATGGTTTTGTCAGAATAATAGGCCAACAGCTTGTCTTCCTTATGTGTCTCATTTCAAAATGAGCAGAATATATCTCTAAAAGTGAGTAAGCCGTACAGGAATCCTTTTGAATCAACTACTGAAAGACATTCAACAACAAAGTCAACCATTTTCTTCACAGCTTCTTCTATCATGCTACCAAGGGAAACAGTAATTAGATTTTTGGTCATAACTCTGCTGACTTTTACGTCAGCCGTGGTCAGCTTTTTCATTATGAAAACCACTTTTAAGAGCGCATGAAAATATTTAAACGCGTATGAAATGCCATTTGACATACGTGATGTTTTAGCGTAAACAGATACTCTTATAAGCAGGTAAGCGCATAATATATTATGCAGGTAAGCAAATTAAGGTGAAACAAATGATAACAAAAATGAAGGGAATACTTGGTATATGGCAATTTGCTTATTGGAAAAACATCTAGCACGTGCGAATCGTGTCAAAAACAATTAAAATTTAGTGATTTGAAATGGGCCGTATATGTGTGGATATCCCAGATGAACTAGAAAAGAAGCTTAGGCTGAAAACTATTGAAAGGTTTGGCGGAAAAAAGGGAGACTTGTCTAGAGCCGTTGAAGAAGCCATAAAACAATGGCTTACCAAAGAAAAATGAGCGATGAAGAGTGAAAGTTGTTGGTAGATTCTAAGAGGCGCCGCGAGCATAAGGAGGCGAAGCAAAGAAAAAGGAAGTTCAAGAGAAGGAAAAAAAAGCAGCTGACCAACGACACCTCCCACTGCTAGATGAATTCATAACTATTGAAAAAATCCTTTTACAACCATGCATAAAATCCCTACTTTCTGTTAAGAGACAACTAACAGAACTTCCAGATTGTTCTGAAAGAATTTTTACGTGTATTTGGCAATTTTGTGTTGCATTAATGTTTTTGTCACCAAAAACATAAGTGTTTTATATCATGTTTCAGTTTGTCAATAGGGATGGGCATGTGCTTTGTTGCTGGTAGCCGTATGAAGTCACCTTGGCTTTTTCATTTGAATACTGGTTCATGTGCTGGTTGCGATATTGAGATTGTGGCAGCTTTGACTCCTCGCTATGATGTTGAACGCTTGGGATGCGTTCTTGTTGGTTCCCCACGTCATGCCGATGTTCTTCTGGTGACGGGGCCTGTGACGCGGCAAATGCTTCCACGCTTTATTAGGGTTTATGAGCAAGTGCCTGAGCCTAAAGTAGTTGTTGCTGTGGGTACTTGTGCTTCTTCCGGAACCCCTTTCCTAGGGAGTCCAATGGTAGAAGGACCAGTGGATAGGATCGTCCCCGTAGATGTTTATGTTGTGGGTTGCCCGCCCAGACCTGAAGCAATTGTTAAAGGTGTTGTCACAGCTGTGAAAAGGAAGTTTAGGTGAAAAGCTATGGTGGATAAGTATGATGAGGCGAAGGAAATAGAGGTTGATTACACGCGATTACGC
>CAYSEL010000053.1:0-3140 GCA_964430035.1 uncultured Candidatus Bathyarchaeia archaeon | reverse complement strand
ATTTTTAGACGTATTCGCCTTGATAATGCCAAAGAGACAACAATCTAAATTAGCCAGAATTAGTAACGTGACTAGTAGGATCGATGGAAGCCTGCTCCAAGTCGATCTACATTTATGCACAAGACAACACTGTTTCTATTTTATTTAGCTTTACTCTATGCAAAAAGGAAATTGATATGTTTTTCCTTTTATGCCTTAACTCAGGTTATTTTTAACATTGGCTTAATAAATATTGAATAGCAAATCCGAGCGTATTTTTTCCTTAAAAAGCATAAGATGTTCTAAAATCCATATGAAAATACGGTGAATTAAAACAGATTGAAGCTGAAGCAACTGAGCTTTCAAAAAAAGCGGAGATTAAAGTCAGAATCAAACAACTCCATGAACTCAGATGCATAGCTGAAGAATTCAAAAACTTCGCTAAAAGTTTGCCGAAGCCACTAACCGACGAAATAAGCAGAGGCGCAAACTCCATACAACTGAAATTAACAGAAACAATCGAAAATATCTACACGAGATACGGGGAATATTCGAAGCTCAGGGAGATGAAAGCAGAGGCTAGAAAGTTTGAAGAGGAGATCAGACTAGCAAGGATTTTTAGCGCAATTCACCATTGCCCCTTCTAAGTGAATGGTGAAACACAAAACAGGAAAAAGTAATTTGTCAGAATTTTCACAACTAGGAGGATTCTAGGCATTTTGAGCTAAACATCAGTTCTTTGCCTTCTTCAAAAAAGCGCGCACTAGGTGCCCTCCGTTAGAGAGTCGAGCTCTATCCAACCCTACTCTGAGGGATGGAGTCTATTACTTCTAGGTTCTCGATTTTTTTGAAAACCTTATCGTGGGTAGCTATTCTTTTAATGCCTGTGGCTTTCATTGTTGCGAGGATTACACTGTCTCTGCCACCGATTCCTATTTCAGCGTATTTCATGAGCTGTTCAAACGCAAGACTAGCTATGTCCAAGTCTAGGTTAACGAACTTTAATGTAGATAGGTTTTGTATGGTGGAAAGTCTTCTTCGAAAGTCCTCTTTTGGCAGATTGCGAAAATAGTGCGCAATCTCCATGAGCGTTATAACGTTTAGAATAACGCCCTCACGAATAGCTGCTCTCATGGGTTTTATTACGTGTCTGTGTTCAGGTAAGCGTTGGTCAAACCAGTAGATCCAGTAGTTGGCGTCCACGTAGATCATTGTTTTCCCCAGATTCCCTTCAGTTTTAATGGATTGGCTCTGGGGATTGGGGAACTCTCTTTGATACAACCCTCCATTTTACGGATGAATTCCTCAGGGGTTATGGGTCTCACTATGATTATTTTCCCCTCTTCTAATGCCAGTCTAACTTTAGCTCCTTCACCTAGTCCTAATTCTTGACGTAAATGGGCTGGGATGACGACCCTGCCTTTCCTGTCTACAGTAGCTTCCTCAGCCATATTCCCACCAAAAATCCCACTAAATCTTAATATTTAAACATTGCTACAGCAGGTTGCAAACAAAAATATGAATATCCAAAAAGAGAAGCATGGAGGTTAAAATCAGAACGAGAAAAGTTATGAAAAAGATATGAATCAATAGTTTAAGATTGGATAGTAATCCTGAGGAGATATGACCAAGGTCTCCTGAAGGCTTACAACAAGAATGACTGACATCGATGCCCAGCGATGGGAGTATGAATGTTGTGTCAAGGAGAACCTTCAACGTGGCTTGCCTGCTCCTCTAGGCTTATTGCTTCAACCTGCTCGGGTTTTATAGATGCAAATTTCTTTCCAGAGAGCTAGTTTGATGGGAATCTTGAAAGGCTTCTAGGATTAAGGCGTTTCTGGCAACCCTCAACAGCAATGGTAGTAAGCTACTGCCCATTATCTCTCTCCTCTAAGCAAAAATGCAAGAGGTATAGATATGGAAACTGATAGTTGTAGATGTAGCCATCAGTCAGAAGCATTTGAAACTGATACTATTCAGAAGTTAGATAATAGATCGTGAGCTTAATGTATGCACTGTGAAGTTAGATAAGGATGAAGTCAGGCTGGACATAGGCACACCTCAGACCTTCTGAGAGACGCGATTATGCTTTATTGTCAGCTAATCCAAGGCTGAAGTCGGGAGTTTGCGGTTGTCTCTAACCGCTTCTCATAAGGTTTATAAGATGCTTATCGCTAAAAAGAAGTAAAGTGAGAATTATTGACTTCGATCGTATTGCCTAGTAGGATTGAGAAAAGGTTGAAGGAGGAGTCTGAGAGGACTGGGGCTTCAGAGGAAGAGCTAGTATTAGAGGCTTTATCAAAAATCCTTAAAGAACCTCTTGACCCAGAAACGAAGGTTGAAATCCATTTAAAACTATCTGAGAAGTACATGAAAGATGCAGAAGATTTCTTGTCAAAAAAGGATTATGTTCAAGCATCGGAAAAAGCTTGGGGAGCAGCCTCTCAGATCGTTAAGGCTTTAGCCGCTAAGAAAGGCCGAGAGCTGAAAAGTCATAGAGAGTTGCATGAGTTTGTAGCAAATATAGACTTGGGAGATAGAGAGCTTGGAAGGCTTTGGAGAAGTGCTGTATCGTTACATCAAAACTTTTACGAGAATTGGTTTGTTGAAAGTCAAGTAATCGATGGAGTAGAGGATGTTAAAAGGTTCTTGCAGAAACTTAAGCAATAAAGTCAAACTAAGAGCATGTTTCAAAACACCATTATTCCTCCCACTCGCTCGCTTGTAGCAGATGAGCGCACATTCTTATAGAAATGAGTGAAACGTCCGTAAATCTTTAGGTATAAGGAGCCGATGGTAATCATATTGAGTTGGAGACTATCATAGATACAGGGGGCAGAGCACAAATTCTAATCAGGGAGAGAATTCCCTAATATGATATCAGAACTAGAGAACCATTCTGAAGTTTGTCCTTAAGTTTCCTTAAGTTGTTTTCTATATATCCCAAATACAGATTCCCAAACTCAAGCAATCGACTGATAGCTGGAATTGGGCATCTTGCCAGCTCTCTTTGATACGTTCGAAATCATTGGCTAAGCTCGGTTTTACCTTCGCTATGTAAGGACGCTTTTCTCCGACTTCTATCTCGAATTCATCATACATAAATGCTGGGATCACTTTATACGGATGTCTTTCCGAACTTTCAGCTAAAACATCAATAA
>CAYSEL010000052.1:0-11525 GCA_964430035.1 uncultured Candidatus Bathyarchaeia archaeon | reverse complement strand
CTATTAGACCAAATGAAATGGAAGTGTTTCTTGACTGTGAAATGATTCGCTTCGAATGCGAATTCCGACAGGTCTTCGAACTCTTTCCACGTGAGTAACTTACAGACTCTCTCGATGTCTGCACCTAGCTCTATCGCCCTTAAGGCAGCTCTAAGACGTTTTTTAGAATTAAGAATCAGATTCTTCCCATCAAACTCAATTATGCCGAAGGATACGTTGAATCTCAAAATATCTTCCAAAACCTCTGAAGGAATCTTCGCTTCCCTTTGGACATCTTCAATTCGAAAAAATTCATTCTCAGGTTTTTTGAGCAAGTAGAGGAGGAGTTCACGTTCCATTGGCATGGAAATCCCAAGATAATCCATAGGATCAAATATAATCTTGACAATAGACTAATACATACTTTGCGATATTCATCTTTATGTTTAGTCTTAATGTTTAAGTGAAGATTGAAATTCTAGATCTATTCAACATTCCTAAATAATTTTAAATGAAAAACATAAAATCCTTATCAGTAGATACACAATACTGGTCGATGTTGATTGATAGTTGAAGAGACAAAGATTAACGGTTTCTCCGCAAAGAAAATTTACATCAATAACATGATCCTAGGCGTCCCGATAGAGATTGGACCTAGGATCCTCTCTACCTCGCAATGCAAAATAGACCGGAATTGAACCTTTTTGGAGTGCTTCCTGAAAGCAGTGGGACAATGACTCAGAATCCGAAGGCTGAAAAAAGTTTTAAGATCGGCGCTACAGGTAATCCTTCATGGATAGCTTACTGGATTTCAGGATTAATCTTTGTCAAGGAGTTCGAGAAAAAGGAGGGGGAATACCCGGATTTTGGCTGTGACGTTGAGGTCTACACGGACTGGACGCATATTGAAGTTGAGACGCTCGGGCCTCTTAAGACTTTGAATCCTTCTGAAAGTATTAAGCATACTGAAGTTTGGAGAATTGCAACCCACTGCTAAAAGTATTTACAAAAAGTTAGTGCCTCTTCTGCATTGATAATTTGTAAGGTTAGAAGATCAATTTCTTGGATGCTTATTCTTCAAATTTCTCTTATGTGGCCTTGCCCTAGGATGAAGTACTTCGTTGTTGTCAAGTGCTGCACACTCATAGGTCCACGAGCATGAATCTTTTGGGTGCTTATCCCTATCTCTGCACCGAGTCCATACTGGTTTCCATCCGTGAATCTTGTTGAAGCGTTCCAGTAGACAGCAGCTGAATCCACATCCCTTATGAAGCGGAGGGCTTTGTTGAAGTCTGAAGTCAATATTGCATCCGAATGTTTTGTTCCATACTTGTTTATGTGCGTTATCGCCGCATCAAGCCCATCCACAATTTTGATCCCTATTATGAGGTCCAAATACTCCGTGTACCAGTCTTCTTCATTTGCGGGCAAAACATCTGGAACAATCTTTCTAGTTTCATCACATCCTCTTACCTCAACCTTATGATCACGTAAAGCCTTTATTATCTTTGGCAGAAAAGTCTTTGCTATGCCGCGGTGAACTAGGAGTTTTTCAGCAGCGTTACATGTCCCTGGTCTCTGGCACTTAGCGTTTATAATTATGTCAACCGCACTCTCTAAGTCCGCGTCCTCCTCGACATATATGTGACAGTTTCCAATACCAGTCTCAATTACTGGGACCTTTGAATTCTCTATGACGGCTTTTATCAATTCGGCGCCACCCCTCGGAATCAGAACATCAACGTAATCACGCATCCTCATAAGCTCTAAAGCGGCGCTTCTATCCGTTACTGGAACCACCTGTATTGCGCCGTCAGGAACACCGGCTTCAATAGCGGCTTCGTTCAAGACCTTTCCAATTGCCACATTGGAGTTGATGGCGTCTGAACCTCCTCGCAGGATGACTGCGTTGCCGGATTTTAGGCAAATACCTGCAGCGTCCGAAGTAACGTCTGGTCTAGACTCATATATTACCGCGATAACGCCCAGCGGCACTCTTAGTTGACCTATTATAAGACCGTTTGGTCTTGTCCAAGTCTTAACGATTTCGCCGATTGGGTCTGGAAGTTCAGCCACCTCCTTCAAGCATTGAGCCATCTTTGCTATCCTGTTCTCGTTAAGTATAAGCCTATCTAGAAGGGCTTCTTTTACCCCCCTTTTTTTAGATGCTTCAACATCTTTCCGGTTTGCTTCCAGAATCACGTCAGCATTTTTCTTCAAAGCCTCAGCCATATTATATAAAGCTTTATTTTTCTTTTCTGTAGGTAATCTGGCTAATTTGTAGGAAGATTCCTTCGCCTTCTTACACATTTCAAGTATTAAGTTACTCATGACACTTCCTCCTGCATCAAGTGTATGCGTTTTCTCATTACTATCTCTTTCTGCCTGATATAGCCTAATATTTTTCTAATCTCTGATACCTTCACACCCTTTATCAGGTTTATCTCTTCGCTTGTATAATTAGATATGCCGCGGGCAAATTCTTTTCCATCCGGACCCACTAGGCTGACAACATCCCCTATCTGAAAATGCCCAGAGACGCTTTCTATACCTACGGCGAGTAAGCTTGCACCTTTGATTATTGCTTGCTTTGCTCCTTCATTCACGTAAATGCAACCTTTCACTGTGGCTCCATAGGCTATCCATTTCTCTATCCCAGAAATAGCTCTCTCACTAGGCTTGAAGTAGGTTCCTACAGCCTTTCCATTTAATATGTCCAAAAGGACATTTTCCCTTCTATTATTTGCTATTACAAGTGGTATTCCGCTCTGCATTGCGATTTCAGCTGCCTGCAACTTTGTCTTCATTCCGCCTCTTCCAAGCCTCCCCTTCCCCTCCGCAGCTTCCCGAAGCTCCGGGGTAATCTTTTCCACAACTCTGATAAGCTTGGCCCCTGGCTTACTGGGGTTTTTGGTGTATAAGCCTTCAACTGTTGACAAGATTACGATGAGGTCCGCATCAGTTGCGTTAGCTATCAATACCGAGAGTATGTCGTTGTCGCTGAAGTTCACTTTGTATCCTTTCATAACTGGAATTATTTCGTTGATGGATGTAACATCATTCTCATTTATGATTGGGATCACGCCTAACTGCAAAAGTCTGTCAAGCACATTGCATATGTGAAGATAAGAAATCCTGTCTGAAAGGTCATTCTCAGTCAAGAGCACCTGCGCAACCTTTAAGCCTCGACATCTAAACATTTCCCTATAATGGCTCATAAGTATGCTTTGACCTGCAGCTGCGCATGCCTGTTTAAAGACTATATCATTGGGGTTAGGCGTAACTCCAAGTTCAGCGATGCCTGAAGCAATTGCTCCCGAAGTTACGAGTATAATCCTATGGCCTTGTCTAACGGCTTGAGCAACCTGGTCAACTAGGCGTTCCATCTCTTTAAGGTCGAGGTTGCCGTCTTCAGTTGTGAGGCATCTTGTCCCAACCTTGACCACAATAATCTTATTCGCCATTTTTACCGCGCCACAATTCTAAAAGGTAAAGAATGGTGTTTTTATCTCTTTTTATAGGGGTTATGTTGATGCTTTTGTATCCACACAATCCTTTAATTAGAACCTTGATGCGTATAAAGGCAACTTTTAACGTAGAGTTAACTCACATAATAGTTTCTGTTTTAAGGCATTTTTATGAGCAACAAGATTCTGAAGGCTATTCCGCTGATGAAAATTGCGAAGACCACCTCAAATATCGTTATGAATAGTGCTTTCTTCCAGCCAAACTCTTTAACCAGAGCAGCAATGGTTGCCACACAGGGTATGTAAAGCATCGCCATTAGAGCGAATACTACGATCTGCAACGATGTTAAAACTTGCGCGAAATCTGTAGTTCCTAACAAAGTTGCGAGCATTATTAACATAAGCTCCTTTCTTAGAACCCCGAAAATCAGTGTTATTCCAGTAACGGCGGGCAACCCAAGCCAAGCAACTGTTACTGGACTTAGGATGTTTGCAATTGGTTGTAGCAGGTTAAGAACTCCTATGAACTTAATTGCTAAGCTGCCAACAATTATGAATGGAAACGAGATTTTGATGAACTCCTCTAACCTAAACCAAGTCTGTTTCCCTACAGTCTTCAAATGGGGAAGCCTATACTCATGCATCTCCATGATTAGGGCCGTCGGCTCACCGGGTAAGGCCTTGAATGCCAACCTTCCAAGCAAAAAGATGATCAGCAAGTCAATTGCGTATAATGCTAATGCCCACTGTAAACCAACAAATGCTCCAACAAGACCGAGTATTATGACCGTTCTTGCAGCGCAAGGTATTAGGGTGGTGACAAAGCCTGCGATTAGCCTTTCCCTCTCCGTCTCCATTATTCTGCATCCCAAACAAGCTGGGACGTTACAACCGTATCCAAGCATTAGAGGTATGAAGGCCTTTCCATGCAAACCTATCCTATGCATCAAGGTGTCCATCAAGAAAGCTACTCTGCTAAGGTATCCGGAGTCTTCGAGAAGGTATAGCACAAGATAGAAAGGGGCGATGTAGGGTAATGCTATGGTGACGCCCGCTATGATTCCCTCTACGATTCCACCCAATAATATGTCTTTCATTAATCCAGTCCCTAATAGATCTTTGAAGGTAGATTCCCAGCTATAAAGTAGGTTGCTTAACAGTTCTGATGTATAACCTCCGAAGAAGAAAATTGATTCGAACATGGTGAGCACTATGAGAACCATTATTGGATAGCCTAGAATTTTATGGGTCGTTATGGTATGTAATTTCTCGCTTATAGGAGGCCTCACTTTTGGAACTATTTGTTGAACTTCCCTTACAATCTTACCAACAGCCTCATACCGCTCAGACGTGATTACGGTTGAGCAGGGATGACCGTGAATTCTTTCAATTTCCTCCGCAAGTTTTCTGGCAGTCACCAAGATCTCGGGGCTTATTTCGCGGATTTCCTTTTCGATTTGTTCGTCCCCTTCGAGAATCTTTATTGCTGCCCATCGGGCTGGATACTTAAAAGGAACTTTTTCAATTAACTTAGTTATCTCTCTAATTCTTTCTTCAACTTCTTCCCCATACTTCATTATAGGAGGATTTACTCTTCCCTTCTCAATTGTCTCAATAGATTTCTCTAAGAGTTGGTAGACGCCTTTTCCCCTTATGGCCACTGTTGGAACTACTGGTACCCCCAAGGTCTTCTCTAGTTTTTCATGATCTATCTTTATTCCCTTTTTCTCCGCCATGTCTACTTGGTTTAACGCTATAACCATCGGAGTCCCAAGTTCCATCAACTGTAACGTGAAGAATAGGTTTCTCTCGAGGACTGAAGCGTCTACGACGTTTATAACCAAGTCCGGCCTTTCCATAGCAATATACTCTCTTGAGACTAGCTCCTCCATTGAAAAGGTTGACAGAGAATAGATTCCAGGTAAGTCAATGATGTCTATAGTGTAACCTTTAAAGTGAAGGGTTCCCTCGGCCTTTTCAACAGTTTTCCCAGGCCAGTTTCCAATATGCTGATGTAAGCCAGTCAGCTGATTAAATATAACGCTTTTGCCCACATTAGCGTTGCCAGCCAAGGCGATGATCAATTTCTTATCAGTCATTTTGTTACCTCCACAAAGATTCTCTCAGCCATGCCTCTGCCAAGAGCTAATCTGGAGCCCCTAACATAAACTTCAATAGGTCCATGGAAGGGAGCCGACTTTGCTACTGTTACTTTCGTGCCTGGTGTTAATCCCATATCCATAAGTCTCTTCTGTAACCCCCAACCCCTCTGCCTTCCATGCCCCATACTCGCTTCTACAGAAATAATTATCCCGCTTTCACCATCTTTTAGGGCGGTTAAAGGCAACTTCATAATGTTCTCCCTCCCATTATTCGTTGACTTTCTGAATTTTGATTATGGCTGCAATTTCATGGCTTAGCGCGTGGTCTTTCCCATTCACCCTGACAATTATGGGACCGTTGAACGGAGCTTTCTCAACAACCTCTATAGACGTTTCAGGTCTAAGCCCAAGAGTATTGAGATGTTGTAGCAACTCAAAGTCTTCATCTGTTATCTTTGTAATTACGCCTTTTTCCCTCAGGTTGAATTTAGTAAGAGGTTTGGAATCATCCTCGATTATGCCTCCGCATTCGGTGGGGATAGGGTTCCCATGAGGGCAAGTTTTAGGATGCCCTAAAGCTTTCTCGATTTTTTTTGCTATTTCATCAGAGATTCCATGTTCAAGTTGACAGGCGGCATTATGGGCTTTTTCCCATTCTACATTTAAAAGATCGGTGAGGAGGCGTTCTGACAACCTATGTTTTCTTAATACCCGTAGAGCTATTCTACGTCCTTTTTCAGTAAGCCTTATGCCTTTGTAAGGTTCATGGATTATTAGTGAATCCTTTTCAAGCCTTTCTACGGTATTTGTGATTGTTCCAGGGGCAACATTCAATAACCTAACGAGTTCACTAGTCCTTGCAACACCGCTTTTCTCCTCTAGCCTATAAATAACCTCAAGGTATTCTTCAACCACATTGGAAACTTTTGTAATCAATAGCTTCACCTTACGAACAGTATAAAAATAAATTACGATTAATCGTATTTAAGTCTAACCGTAAGAATACTAATTATCCTACTTCACGATGATCTTAACCATCTCTTGACAAAAAGTTCTCAAAATGAGTTTCCGTTCTAACCAACAATATAAGTCATAAAGCGAAATACTAAGTGCAACTCTTTAAGGCGATTTTGTATGTTCTTATCTCACCTCTACCTCAACATCGTCAATGTAATAAGTCATACAGGTTTCCCAGCGCACTGAAATGCCTATGGCAACCCATATTTCTTCGCTGGAACCAGTATGTATATTTGCGGTTAGGCCGTATCTCTTCCAGCCTTCAACTTCATTGGCGTTTCCAATTACGGTGAAATTCTCTTCGGTCTCTGGATTTTGTACGCCAGCGTAAGCGCATATAACGGCTATAGTGTTGAAGCTTTCTTGTTCACTGTAAAAATCAAAGGAGATGTTAACACGTATTTGACTGTTCTTTTTGACGGCTATTTTTCTCTCTATCCAGATGGTTCCGTCGTCCTGCCGTCCGTCAATGAATAGTTTTAGTGAATATTTTCCGGATCCAGCAACATCGGTTGAACGTGTTATGTTCCATTCGACAAGGTGGCCGGGATTATTAGGGTCAAGCGGCACATCCGCATCTGCAATCCACTCGCCAAACCCATTTTCAAAGTCTTCTCTTACGACGGTTTGATAATTAATCGTAGAATAAAGATAACATGCGCCGATGATGCCAATAATGATGATTGTTAGGATAGTGCTGAGGGTTTTTAGATTCATAAAGAACCCTTATAGTGTTTAGTTAATCGCGGTTTATATTACTAAACTTTAGAACACACCAAGAATCCGTTTAAAAATTGGAACGAACATCGAATTTCAACAACAAACTAAATAAAAGATTATGCCCTCAAAATAGTTCAATATTACTCTACTATATTACTCGGCACTTTCCTGGACTTGGTTCTTAACTTCTGTTTCTAGGAGAAGGTCAATGAGCTTTCTTTCATCAACTTCCGCCCGGGTTCTCCAACCTAAGTATAGCATAGCATTCTCATCTTCTATAAGGTAGCCCAGTCTTAAGAAACGATTAAGGTTTAAGTCCACCCTCCATGTTGGCAGCTTGGCGCTTAGGAGACTTTCAACATCCTTTCTCGGGGCTTTACCGTTCTTGGAGATGATGTAGCCAAGAGAGACAGCTAAAGCAGCTAGGTCATCAATTCGCCAACCGACCATTTTGGCCTCTCTAGGAGTAAGTGTACCTCTCAGAGTGACATAAAATCTCGCCTTATCCAGTTGCTCTTGGGTAGGCTTTTCAGGAGGGGCTGCTTCCTCTTCGTAGACAGTCTTTATTGTTAAGTCGAGCTTCTCCAAATAATCGTCCAGAAGGCTCAATATTTTCGGGTAGTCTGGACCTAAATTCTTCCTCAGCTCCCAGCCTTTTACACCTGGTTCCCTATGCCTCTTATAGAATAAGAGGTGAACAGCTCTCTTCATCTTCATTGCGTATTGGGTCTTCCGTCTCAATCCTTTCGGTTTTGCCTCCACCTTGCCCATTCCTCCATGCTTATAGAAATTGGAAATGAGAAGAACTGCGCCTCCTCTTTCAGTATGATCTTTTCACGTGGTCGGATAAAGATCTTCTCTTCTAGGGGATGAATCTCCAATGTCGCATATCCATAGGTAACTAGGAAACTCGTAAGGAAAGCCCTTCTAACGGTCTCATCATAGGTTGGTGCTCCAATGAACTCCCAGTATTGGATTCGTCCTTCCTTGCTGGTTGATGCTTTAAGCTCTTCCCACAACTTCTCCAGCTCCGACGTGAAGGTTTCGCTGGAGAGTATACCTTGTTTGATCATCTCTTCTCTAGTAGCTGAGCCAGTCTCTGTTTGGATGAATCCAGTCTTCTTCCACCTCTCATCTAAAGATGGGAGAGCATCCCAGTAATCCTTCGCCTCGCGTAGGCTTAGGATTGAAATTTGTTCCAACTCGATTATGGGGTTCCAACATTGAAGGAATACTTCAGTAATCTTTTCAGCGGGCAGACTGCGCAATTTCTCCTCGATTAAGAAGGGGTCCCTATAGAGTGATGTTGCTCTATGCTTTATCCATTCACTCTGCATTTTGATGATGGATGCTATTTGGTTGATGGCTTCAACATCAAGGCACAATTCTTCCGGCTCATTCCAGTTTGGAAAGTAATCCCGAATGAAGGCTATAAGATCCTTGACTTCAACTAAGAAGGGGTTTAGCCCTTTGCTTTCAACCGACCGGCAGAACTCAATTATTCTTCTCAATTCGTCCTTTGCAAGCCTCTTTGACTTTCTAGCGGTGGACAACTCAGCTAACCTCCCTCACCAACGACACACCTTCAATATTCTGGACAGTTATTATGTGAATGTCTTTGCCTTCAAAGAACATCTGGTTAGGCGTTATCGCAAGGTACTGTGCTTCTCCACCCTCAACGGCTGAGATTAAGAGGTTGGCAATGACCTCACGATTCTTCGGATCCATGTGAATGTCATACTCGTCAACTGCCCTAAAGGGAGATTTTATATGCTGTTGTAACGCGAGTAAGAAGGCCATAACCGCCGTGCTTCTCTCTCCGCCACTCTGCGAGTATATGCTTAAGGGAAGAGGCTTTGACCTCTTGAACCCGACAAGTATCTCTATGCCGGTCGCTTCGATGTCATGCTCATTAATTAACTGCACAAAACCCGTTGCATTTGCTTGCGACAAAAACTTTTGGTATTGAAGGTTGATGTGTTCGATGAGATTGCGGATCACGCTTCGCCAAGCATCCATCCTTGTCTTAATCTCTTCTAGAACCATCTCACGGTTTTCAGCAGTCACCCGCGCCTTTTCCTTCAGTTCAAAATATAGTTTCGAGTATGACTCGTACATGCGTTCCACATCTTCCGAGACATCTGCCATAGCTGATATGCGCCCATCAACCATTCGAATCTCGTCAGTAACTTCCTCAACTGTCCTTAAGACAGCGATTCTGGGACCCATCGCCTCAGCCTTACTTATGGATGCTGCAAGGTCAGCCTTCAAAGTCTCAATGTTCTTCGCAGTCTCTTCAGCTTCCTTTGAGAGTTCCTGCCTCCTATAATGAAGTATTCCCAGTTCTATCCTCTTTTCCACGATCTCGTCGCTTAACTTCTCCAACTCTAGGCTGATTTTATCCATTCTGGATCTGGTATCAGAGATTTGAGTATCTAACCCTAATATCTTCAATCTTGAATCTTCTACAGATTTGTTTAAGTCTTGGAGCCTCAAGCTCATCATCTGAGGAATTTTATCTAACTCTTCCGAAACCTTCTTGGACTCGGAAATCCAAGATTCGAAGACATCTAAATTCAGTTTTTTCAATCTCTCTTGAAGAGTTATGAAACCTTCAAGAAGTTCTCCCGTCTTTTCTTTTCCTTGTTCAACCCAACTCTTAAGTTCAGCTAGTATCAAGGCATTGTTCAGAACATTAAATTCATGACGCGCTTTCTCCCTCTCAAGTGACAACCTCTCTTCGAAAAGCCTCTGCCAATCGTCTTTTGCATTTCTAAATTCATTGGAAAGGTTTTTGACATCTTCTTCTGAGCGGCTAATTGCCTTTTCAATTTTTTCTAATTCAACTTTCTTATTGTGAAGAAGCTTTTCGAGCTCAGTAATTTTTTCTTCTCTCCTTGCAACCTCAGCCCAAGCGAGCTCCCTTTCTAAGAAACGCCTTTTCACCATAAGTTGTTTCTTTTGTTGGTAACGGTCGTATTGTTCACGCCAGAAGTTCAGTGTCTGTTCAGCCGATTCAAGCATCTTGCTTAGTGACTCTTCCTGGCTTAAAATTCTACTCAATTTCTTCTGTGCTTCCAAGACGTTTCTCCTATAAGGTTCAAGACCGGCCGCGGACTCTACTAGTTTAAGCTTCTCCTGTGGAGAAAGAACTATGAACTGTTCAGCCATGTCTTGGTGCATAATGATAAGCATATTGTCTGGGTCGATATCAAAGTGGGAAAGAAGCCTTAACACATCAGATTTAGTCGCGTGGACATTGTCAACCTCAAACCAATATTTCCCGTCTCTCCTCAAAATTCTCGTTAGAAAGATCTGGTCTTTCACGATTCTAGAAACAGGACGTCTACCTTTTCTCTTTGAGTTGTCCAATACGAGGGTTACTCTGCCAATGTCTTTTCCCCAACGAATTAAATCGCTAAGCTTCTTCGACCTTTCAGTATACGACTGACCCAGAGCGACAGATATTCCGAGAACTATTGAAGACTTTCCAGCCCCGTTTGGACCACAGATTATGTTTATGCCGGGCTTAAGCGGTATCCTAGCATACTCGTAAGACATGAAATTTTCTAGGATTATCTCCCGTATCAGCATAAAACTGGAATCCTCGCGAGAGCGATACTAAAAATTGCAATTCCTCCTTTTAAGGGCTTTCTTTCCATAGAGAGATATGGAATTTACAAAAAGGCTGATGTTGAGGCAAGAGCCAACCCCGACGCTAAGGGTATTGTCAAGTTGTCATTGACCGGTGATGGAAACAACTCAATCAGCATGCCAGCGGATGATGCAACCATAGCCTTGACAGGGTCAACAAAAAAGAGGGAGCCTAAAAATGCCGCTAATAGCCCGAATAAGGTTCCTTCAATGTTTTTTGACTTGTTAAAGGGTATGTGTCTTCTTCCAAAAAGCTTCCCAAAGATTGTGGCGCAGCTGTCGCCAAGCGTCAACACCGCCATAGATGTGTACCCGACGGGCTTGGAAAAGAAAAGAAGTGTCCCTATCACCGCTAGGGCATAGAAGATGGGTGAGGTTACGGGTTCTTGAAACTCCAGTTTCCCAGATGCTTTTGACGTTATGTAAGATATTATTGGCATGTTTTTCCCGAACATCCTTCCAATCTCAGACATGATATAGACCAGAGATACGATCAAAATAATCGTCAAGATTACCTCCCAATTGATAAAATATTTGCAGAGGAGGAGCACGATGAAACCGCCTAGATGTATTGATTCTCGTATAA
>CAYSEL010000051.1:0-5203 GCA_964430035.1 uncultured Candidatus Bathyarchaeia archaeon | reverse complement strand
CTTCTAGCCACCGCCATCAAAAGAGCAAAAGCAAAATCCGCTGTAGTCTCGGTTAAAACTCCAGGCGTGTTTGTTACACAGATTCCTTTCTTTGTCGCGGCCTCCACATCAATATTGTCGAAGCCGACAGCGATCTGGCTTATCCCCCGAAAGTTTGGTCCCGCAGCGTCGATCACTTCCTTATCAATCCGTTCAGTCAAGAGGCATATGAGGCCATCTACCTCTTTGACCTTCTCGAGTATAAGACTGTGTGGAGGACGCATCTCGCTGTCCCAACATTCAACCTCGAATTTCGACTTAAGAATTTTCATAGCCTCTTCTGGCAATTTCGTGGTTACATAAACTTTTTTCACAATCATCACCTTAACAACAGTTTCTTGCGCATTTTATAAAATCATCTCTCTTTTAGATTTTTCGACCATGCTTCAGCAAAAATTCTTTTCGAACTTGCAATCACTGCTTCTGAATGCCCGCTTGGAGCAGGCTTAACTTCAAAGCTTATTATCGGAAGCCTTGTGGCTGTTTTTTTGTTGAAGTAGCCTCTCTTTAAGAACTCTGCTAATTCTTTCAAAGAATTTTCCCCTCCCTCTAAGCCGAATCTTGGATGCTGATCTCCGTAAAGTGGGTGAGTCTTGTCCTTCAACACACAGTTTCCAACATGGACATGCTCTAGATATTGTTTAGCTGTTGTAAGAGAATGACTCAAAGTTTCTTCAATAATGGAAGATGGTTTAGATCAATGGTTAAACCGATATTTTCACAGTCTTCTTTGACCTTTCCAACTACTTCCTTTGCATCCTCCGTCGGACCAACCAATAATCTTTTATCGTGCTCGCGATCGAAATTTTTGAGAGAGGCTTTGAGCTCTGTTCCAAATGCGACTTTTCTCCTCGTCACACATTTCTTCATGATTCTCACTGTTCCTGGAAGCGATACGTGTTTTGAGACGATAGAAACTACTGTAAAGTGAAATCTTCGTTAGAATTTCCTCTAAAAGCGATTATGTTTTTATATGTCCATTTGAAAAATAAAATAACAAGTGGAGCATATATGAAAGAATCTATGGATGATCTTGACTATAAAATTATGCGGCTCATCACGAGCGGTGTCCACTCCTACGATGAGCTTGCACACGCGTGCAATGTTGGGAGAAATACTGTTTACCGTAGGATTAATAGACTGGAAAAGATCGGTGTATTAACTAAGAGAATAGGTGCCTTGCCAAATTTTGAGAAACTTGGCTTATCAGCAGTAATAATGGGAATAAACATAAATACGGAGGATATTGATAGGACAGTTGCATTTTTAAAGAGGCAATCTCAAGTCAAGTTTCTCTGGAAAACATATGGTACTCATGACCTAGTCGTCGCCATAATCTGTGACAAAGGTGATGTAGGAACATGCATATATAATCTGAGGAACGCTTTAGAAAAACTAGGAATAGCGGTTCAAAGCTTTGATATTTCAACAAGCATCTCTTGGGAAAAAATTGACCTTACACCTTACTAAAAAGCAAAGTAAATGGTCTCGCAGGCGATCAAGACTTGCCTGAAAGTACAATGAGAAAAGGAAGACATAAACAACTCATAAAGACGCTGTTAAGTATTTTCTCTACTTATTTCTGAGATTCACTGAGTTTTAGACTATCTAAAAATGATGAGGGCTTAACTCCAAGATTGTCGAAACCGAGCTCATCCGGTATGAAACCCAATCTATCCTTGACTGCTAGGGACTCTACACATATGCTTTCGAGAATTCTTCTAGTCAAGGGTTATGTAGAGCAAAAATGCTGTCCCCATTCGGTTCAATTTGCAGAAAGTTTTAGAAGCCCCGGGCGGGATTTGAACCCGCGATCCACGGCTTTCTTCCGTTCAAGCGTTACAAGGCCGTTGCTCTAACCTGCTGAGCCACCGGGGCATACATTATACTATACTGTTCAACCATTTAGTTGAGAGGCTAAAGGGTTTTATTAGTTTACTGTTGTTTAAAGGTTTTATGATTCTCGGTAGCTCTAATTAAAGAATTTCTACAGTAAGTATGTGCATAAGGGTAAGCCTAGATGGTTTCCAGATTTAGAAGGCTATCTGTTCTGGAGAATACCCTAACTATATCAGCATAACCCCACAAATAGAAGGCACTAAGAAATTTTTATGCCAAAGTTTGAGCAGAACTTTGTTTCGGGTTGAATGTCAGATTGTCGCGGTAATGATATATGTAACGAGGTCGAATTATCATAGGATAGTCGAAGACTGACTCATGCCTACTACGGAGGTAAGAGAATTGAAGGGGAAGCCTCTTGTTGCAATCGTCTCAGCAGGGTTATCGAGATTCGGGAAGATGGAAAATTCCACGGGAAGAGAACTGTTCGCGGAAGCTGCGATGGAAGCCTTCGAGAGATGCCCAAATCTGAACCCAAAAAAAGACATTAAAGGACTCATCGTCGGCGTGATGAGCGAATGCTTTGAGCATCAAGGACACCTAGCTCCCACCGCCTCTGACTGGGCTGGACTCTTACCGGCACCCGCAATAAGAACGGAGGTTGCTTGCGCCTCTTCCAGTGCGGCGATTAGATATGGAATCTTCAGCATTCTCTCGGGAATCTACGATATAGTCATGGTCGGTGGATTTGAAAAGATGACAAAGAGGTCAACTTCAGAAGCTACTGAATATCTCAGCATGGCAGCCGACTTCCCTCTTGAACAGTGGAACGGGGTCACTTTTCCGGGGCTCTTCGCTTTAATGGCAAGGGCTCACATGCATAGGTTCGGCACGACAGAGGAGCAGTTAGCAATGATAGCTGTCAAGAATCATTATAACGGAGCCTTAAACCCCAAAGCGCACCTCCAAAAAGAAATCACTGTGGAGAAAGTTCTTGAGTCAAGGATAATTGCAGATCCGCTTAAACTTTACGATTGCTCTCTAATCTCTGACGGCGCGAGCTGCGCAATCCTCACAAGACCGGAAATAGCTAAGAGATACACCGATGAACCCGTCTACATAATAGGTTCTGGTCATGGAACCGATGTTCTAGGGCTCTATGAAAGAGAGAGTTTGACAAGTATAAAGGCGGCGAAGGAAGCTGCGAAGCAAGCATACGAGATGGCTAACATTGAACCTCAAGAGGTTGATGTAGCTGAAGTCCATGATTGCTTCACAATTGCGGAACTAATCGCTTACGAAGATCTTGGTTTCTGTCAACCAGGTGAAGGCGGAAAATATATAGAGGAAGGTATTCCAACGCTTGAAGGTGAACTACCCATCAACACAAGCGGAGGACTCAAATCCAAAGGTCACCCAGTAGGCGCCACTGGCGTGGCCCAATTATACGAAGTCTTTCTGCAACTGAGGGGGGAAGCAGGGCAGAGACAGGTAGAGGATTGTGAAGTCGGCTTAACGCATAACATCGGCGGAAGCGGCGCAACATGCTTCGTCCACATTTATAGGAGGGAATGAAAGAAATTGGGCGAAATTACATCGAAGAGTGAAACAGCGCCGTTCACAATTGAACAGTTCTATAAGTTCATTGGAGAGGGAAAATTGATGGCAGCTAAATGTATGCGGTGCGGTTCAAAATTCATACCTCCCAGGCAGATCTGCACGAATTGCTATTCAAAAGACTTGACATGGGTTCAGCCCAAAAATAAGGGCAAGCTCCTAACCTACACAATCATCTATGTCGCCCCTGAACAGTTCCAATCAATCGCACCGTACGCGTACGGCATAATAGAACTTGAGGATGGACTCCGCTTACCTGGCATCATAAAGGGGGTATCCCATGAAATGATACGCATAGGCATGGAGTTAGAAGTTGATTTTGAAACCACAGCATCTACAAACTGGCCTCAATGGACAAGATACTTCTTCAGACCCGCATAATTATTGGTATCTATCAAGCGATTAGTGAAGGAACCAAAGAACCGGACCGTTTTTGGTTAAGTTAAAACAAGTATTTCAATCTTTGAAACGGTTTTTCCCCAGTGTCCCTTAAATTCTGCCTTTATAATTATTCTTGGCGGTGAAAATGGATGCAAGGAAGCAAAATTATTACAATCTTTGTATTGGCAGCGATCTTAGTTGTGACGGCGGTGCCTAGCTCCTTAACAAGTGCCTTCAGTGTACAAAACGTTAAAGATGAAAAGGTGGAGAAATTCATTGATCTTGCTGAAGAGGCGGGGCAGAAAGTAGGTAACCTCATTGATAATATCTACGTAAATGAGACTGCTTTAGACATTATTGAAGCAGAAGGTTACCGTAGCGATTTGGAAGGTAACGTTTCGCTCTATTATAAAGGTTTGGAAAACGTGACAAATGCATACTCTTCATTTGAAAATGGTGATTACGAAGGTGCAATCGCGAACGCAACTGAAGCTCTTCGAATATTCAGAGAAGTCTTCAAGTCGCTAAATATTATATTGGAACAGTCCGGAATACGGAAGGGTGAACTCGTAGATGCCCAAGGGCTAATAGTGGCAATGCAACGCGCTCTGGAAAGGATAGAGCGATTACGTGAGCTATTGGATGATCCCGAAGCTCTTGAACTTTTGGATGAAGCTGAAGCTTGCCTAGATATTGAGACTGCAAGAACTTGGCTTCTGGAAGGACGAGTAAACGAAACTGCTCATAATCTAACTAAAGCTAACCATTTCATCGCCGAGGCCCACAAGTATCTCAAACTAAAAGCTAGGGAGATTAACAGGGTAAGAGTGATGAACTTTCTAGAACAAGCTGATAGAATAATGGAGCAGCTGATGAATAGGTTGCGGTCTGCACGCAACAAAGGATTCAACATCACAGAAATCCTCCAGACATTTGGATGCAGAAATGAAGAAGAGTTCAGAGAAGGAATACGAAATATAATCCAAAGCATCCGTGGAAAAATCGAAGAGTTCAAAAACATCATCCAAGATCTGAACGCACTTTTTCAAAGAATAAGGGAAATGAATCAGCAACTGGCCAGAATTGAAGGTAACGGAAACGGTAAAGGACCAGGTAAGCCGTAGAAGTGCTGCTAAAATATAAGCCTCTTCGCCTTAAATGAGCCTTAACTATTTTTTAGTTCTACTTGGTTCTGTAATCCAACTCTTCTAACTCTGACAATCTCCATTTTTTCCAGTCTTTTAACTAGGCGCCAGAGGCTTGTCCTAGGCATATCTGGAAACCTTTCTCTAATCTCAGACTCAAAGGCTTTCCCGCCCTTCTCGAC
>CAYSEL010000050.1:0-2569 GCA_964430035.1 uncultured Candidatus Bathyarchaeia archaeon | reverse complement strand
TCTTGTAAGAGTGAGCGATTATTGGATTCTTATGAGAGATTTGTCAGATGCTTAAACTTTGAAGAGCCTGACAGAATAGCTACTTGGGATCTCATAAACGACATAAATATATATCGCCTGCAGAGTTTGCAGTTTACATTTTATAGTTCAGTTTTTATTCCTTTATCGTTGACGCGCCTTATCATAAGGAAGAGTACAAAATATATGTCGCCTATTGGGTAGAATTTTGATCTGCGTATGCCCACGTTGCTTCTTAATGAGTATATGTTTTTTAACAAAGCAGAGAGTTAATGTGGAGCTAAAAGATTTATCTGAAAAATGGTAATTCCTCATTTGAACTCTTTAAAACGGTTACATCACGTCTCTAGTTAATTCTAACACTTTGTTGATGCCGATGCCGTACTTTATTCCTAAAGTATATGCAAAACTTTCTGTGCCCACACCTATTTCAGCAGACGGTTTCTTCAAATTGCGGTATAAAGGTGTGATACAGGACTTTTCAAAATTAAAGGCGGATCTTCTAAAAGTCGAGTCGAACCAGGCATCATATCTTTCGACCAAGCATCAAAAACCTGAACTTAAGGTATTGGTGCTCCGGCCGGGATTTGAACCCGGGTTTCCGGCTCGAAAGGCCGGAATACTTGGCCGGACTATACTACCGGAGCATCTCATCAATTCTTGAGCATCATGAGCATTAAGGCATCTACTTATTTTTTAAGTTTTGCTTTGCCAGATCCAAACTGAATCGGTAAGATGCTGGATTGACTAACGGAGTGAATTTAATTTATAGAACCCGTTTCCTAGAAAACGTTAGGGTTGAATGATATGGCGCTGTCCATGTAAGGGTGCAGGAGCATTAGAGAAGTAGGGTGAGGATGGGAAATGGCTTAAATGCTGGTATGTTCTGTGGAAGATTCTGAAGAAGCTTCAGCTTTCCGCTTCACCCTCTCATTGCTTGTCACGTCAGCTGTAAGCCCAAGTAACGTTGAACTTCTATGGCGGATGTGCGATGCAGCGGAATCTTTCAGATCTTACAAATGAGGAGGAAGCACATATCTACGAGGTAGAAGCGAGGTGCTTGAGCCAATATTCCTCTTGAATTGAAATGAGTTGCTACTTTTTTGTCTAAGAAAATATTAAAAAGTTTCCAATTGCGCACCTAAAGGAGGCCACAACCCATTCGAGAGCAACATTTTTTTAATTCTGTTGTAAACGCGAAAAATAATGTGCCAACCATTATCTGAGATTGCGGTTCCATCTGGGATATAAACGTCACAGTAGCCATAAACTTAGAAAGTGAAAAGCGAATGCCTTCAAAAAGTTTCATAAATGTTATCCTCCAAAAACATAATATATAACAGTTGGATTTGACAGACTTTATAATACAAAGTTAAAGGGCGTCTATGATATGAGTGAAGAAGTTAAGCTACCACCAGCCGTTCAAGAAAGGCTACTGAGGCTCCAGCAACTTCAGCAAACGCTTCAGAACATTTTGACCCAAAAACAACAGCTTGAACTTGAACTTCTCGAGATTGACCAAGCTTTGGCTGAACTTGAAAAGACTCCGGATGAAGGGGTAATCTATAGGTCTGCAGGTTCATTACTTGTTAGAAGTGAGAAGGCAAAGGTTACGGCGGACCTTAACGAAAGGAAGGAGCTGGCTAATATGAGGATCTCTGTTTTAGGCAAACAAGAGGAGCGTCTCAGAAGTCAAATCAAGGAGCTAAGTGAAAGGCTTCAGAAGGATCTACGCCCACTTTCTTCTTCCTAATCTGGTGAAGATTTTGGGTGGATTCGAGGTATCCTCGCTTACTCAAGAACAGATTGAGAAGATAGGTGAGATAGCAGAGGAAGCAGCTAGAAGAAGCCTACTAAAGAAGGTTCCAATCAGCGGAGTCTCGGATTTTACAGTTTCAGTGAGCCTCGATGCGAAGGAAGTTTTGAATGTAGAGGTCGATGTGGAGTTAACTCTTTCGCCCATGTATAAGGATGTAGGCGCGAATAAGTTGGCTGATGAATCTGCTAAAGCAGCTTTCGAGGCTATAGAAAACTACTTGAGGAAAATAGGATGCCAATTCAACATATCAAGTCTTTAATAGATCAGGTTAGAGCAAAATTCATTATCATACTCTGCCATGAGAATGCCGATCCAGATGCTTTATGCTCAGCCTTTGCTTTTTCGCAATTGCTAAAGCGTATGAAGCCCGGGGTTATGGTTGAAATTGCCTGCCCTGAAGGTATAAGTAAACTTTCGAAATCCATCTTTAGATACTTCTCGGTCACATTGTCCATTGACAAACTATACATTGACAACGCAAATGTCTTAGTTATGCTAGACACAAACACAATCCAGCAGCTGGGCGACTGGAGCGAGAAAGTGAAGGAATCCTCAGTTCCCCTAATTGTGATTGACCATCATGCAAGCCATCCAGAGACGGAGAAGATTGCGAAGTTGAATATATGCGATGAGAACGCATCATCAACATGCGAGATAATCTACAGTTTCTTCAAAGACCTAGGGATAAAGCCCTCGAAAGCCGAAGCGGAGGCGCTCTTTCTTGGAATAGCC
>CAYSEL010000049.1:0-7824 GCA_964430035.1 uncultured Candidatus Bathyarchaeia archaeon | reverse complement strand
CCTCCACCAGCTACTACTTTGTTCTTTTGGATTACATCGGCGACTACGGATAAGGCATCTTTCATTGCTCTCTCGGCCTCATCAACCATCCTCTCAAGTCCAGCCCTTATTAGGATCGAGACGGATCTTGGATCTCTGCATCCTTGGATAAAGACCATCTTGTCATCGCCGACTTTCCGTTCCTCAACCAGGTCTGCGTATCCAAGGTCTTCAGCCTTCAAATCGTCGAGGTTTGTCACAATTTTGCCGCCAGTTGCTCTTGCAAGCTTCTCCATGTCGGATTCTTTTGCTCTTCTAACTGCTAGTATTCCCTTCTTCGCGAGGAAGTGTTGAGCCATGTCGTCTATGCCCTTCTGGCAGATCACAACGTTCGCGCCGGCCCCCGCAATCTTCTCAACCATCTCCTTAAGCGTGCTAGTCTCTTGGTCTAAGAAGGCTTTCATCTGGCTTGGGTCTCTTATCCTAATCTCAGCGCTGAATTCAGTCTTCTCAATCTCTAAGGGAGCATTTATTAGGGCTATCTTCGCCTTTTCAACTCGTTTCGGCATCCCTGCGTGGACGACCTCTTTGTCAAGGATCACGCCTCTCACAAGTTCTGTGTCAGCTAGGCTCTTCCCTTCCTTCTTAATGATTTGGATGTTATCAATGTCAGCAACCCATCTTTCTCCACGTTTCTCCGCGATCTGTTTTACGGCTTCTATGGCAATGTTTGCAAAGTGGCCTCGAACTATTCCGACCGCTTTGCTTCCCATCGACGTGACCGCGACTTTCTTCAATGTCTCTTTGTCGTCTAAGTTCACCTCTATGGACTTCTCGTTTAAGACTTCTATCGCTTTTTGAGATGCTTTCTTATATCCGCTTACAATTACTGTGGGATGAATGTTCTGTTCAATCAGTTCTTCAGCCTTCTTTAAGAGTTCTCCAGATAGGATGACGGCTGTGGTTGTGCCGTCTCCAACCATATCGTCTTGGGTCTTGGCTACTTCCTTAATCATCTTGGCTGCTGGATGTTCAACATCTATCTCATCCAGGATCGCTGCGCCGTCGTTTGTTATCGTTATGTCGCCTAGACTGTCAATAAGCATCTTATCCATGCCTCGTGGTCCAAGCGTCGTTCTCACAGCTTCAGCGATCACTCTGGCGGCCATGATGTTGTTTCTCCGTGCTTCTTGCCCCCTGCTTCGGGATGTCCCCTCCTTCAATATTAGTACAGGTTGTCCAGCTTGAGTCTGCGCTAAATATGCCATACGCCTTCTCCCTTCCCATTATTTTGTTGCTTACGGTTGCTTGCTTAATAAACAAAAAATATATAAATTTTACTAAATCAATTAATTGTCAACAAATTCGACGTAATCAGGGAAAAGAAGATGGTGTTAGAAGGAAAGGCTCTTGCAAAGTATACAATTATGGACGTGCGGATCCCGCCGAAAGCTGATTACGAGTCTGATGTGGAGTGGATATGTCGATGTTTCGGTTTTCTGGAGCCAAGGGATAAGGATAAGTCGGCAGCGAAGATCTTTAAGTCTCTGCTTGAAGCAATGAAGGAGGAAAAGGGGCTTTCGAGTGATGATCTTGCCGAAAAGATTAGTTTAACCCGGGGCACCGTAGTTCATCACCTTAACAAGTTGATTGAGAGCGGTTTAGCTATTCATAGGGAGGGGCGTTACGAGTTGAGGGGCATGAGTCTCCAGAGAACCATTCAGGAGATTAGGCGTGATATTAACAGGATACTGGATAATATTGAACAGGTAGCTAAGAACATCGATCAGACCTTGAACCTTTCGTACCGTTAGGAAGATTTCAAGCTTTTAGCCTTCTTTTGTTGCCTTTGCTTTTTCTTAGCCTAAGTGAGAAAGTTTAGCATAAATTTCGATTGCGTAAATGCAGATTTTTCCTAATCGGCCAAAAGGCTGAGCATGTCACACTACACTTTATGGAAATGAGAGAGTTTATTGGTCAGAAGGTGAACTGTTGACTATTTTGAATCTAAAATTAGAATTTTTGAGACTGCCTTAAACGCTCATCATCCAAGCGTAATTTGCATAGCTCCCCTTTTTTTCCGACGGTGTGTTTCATTTCTTCATAACAAAAGAGAAACAGCGACTTCAAGTAATAAGGCGGGCTTAGAATTTTGGCTTATGACTTAAAATACTCCAGCGCCTCAAAAATGTCTGATACTTCTATTATTTCTATGCTGTATCCTTGCTCTTCAAGATATTCTTGGACATTTACGTTTTCTGGTTTATACTTTATGATTCTAAGATGGCCTATTCTAGTCACTTCCTCAACGTAAATTGTTACTGTGGACTGCCCTTTGGGGACAAGGAACACTTTTGCGCCGTTCTTTGCGGCAGCCACGGCTTTTTCAATTATTCCTCCAACTTTTCCTATTGTTCCATCGCTTTGTATTGCCCCTGTAATAACTACGTCTCTCCGCGGCTCCTCACCCAGAAGTAGGAAGGATAGAAGGACGGTTATGGCTGCGCCTGCTGAGGGTCCGTCAACTACGTCTATAGACTTGTTTGCGGTCACGGTAAGCATGCAGTCGAAGTTGTCTACTTTAATGTTTGAGACTTGCTTGGCTATTTCGAACGCTGTTTCTGCGGAGGATTGAAGTTCGATTCCAATTTTCGGGCTTGTGGCGATAAACACTTTCCCTGTTCCTTCCACGAATCTTGCGTAAACCCTTAAAATCTCTCCCTCATAGCTTCCAGAAGTGGAAGTTACTACGCCTGCCACGTATATCCAGTTGTCTCCAGAAGGTGATGCGTTTGTGGGATAATATTCGAGGCTATGCCTGAGAACTTCTAGGCTCTGTTTAAGCGTGAGGTTTTCGAGGTTAAGCTTGTTGATTCTTTCGTGGAGGCTCTGTAACAACTCTTCGTACTCGGCAACTTTCATGTAAAGAGCAGCGTTTAGTGAAGTGCTTAAGCAGAGTGCGATGAGAAGTACGGCCGTAAGCCTTCTTGCATTTACCATATTCCACTCAGAAAGAGGATAAGGAATTATCTTATTTTAATTTAATGTTTTTAATCTAAACACTTTTTGGCATTTTCCGCGCAGCATCTAATCTGCATTCTTTTCGAGGAAATAAATAAAAAGGGGGGAAAGGGCGCTTACACGCCGGGTTTGTTTATGCCACTTTTCTCATCAGTGTTATGACTGCTACGATTGATGCTAATGCGGCTATTAATGCGAGGACTATTGTTCCGTATAGGAGCGTTGTGGTGCTTGCTACGCCTGATGGAACTCCTGATAGGTTAGTCTTGAGGCTTGAGACATCCGCCATTATCGTTCCAACATTAGTGTTTATTGTTGCTACTGTTCCCTGGATTGATGTTACTGTTCCGGTTAGTGTTCCGAGGGTCGTCTGTATCGTGGCGACGCCATTGTTGATTGATGTTACAACGGGTTTAATTTCTGAGACGTCTGCCATTATCGTTCCAACATTAGTTTCTATTGTTACGACGTCTTCGCTGATGTCGACTATCTTTGCATCTAACTCGGTGAGATTCGCCATTAATGTTCCGAGGTTAGTGTCTATCGTGGCAACTGTTCCGTTGATGTTGACTATTGTGGCGTTCATTGACGTCAATAGGTCACCGAATAAGTCGCCTTCCATCGAGACTGTGAACAGAGCGTAAGCTACAGGCTTATATGGAGATTCCGAGGAGACGTAAAGCGAGACGACATGGAGTCCTGGTCTGAAACCTGCGGCTATGAAGGTAATGTTCAGGTCTCCGTAACCATCTGGATAGACGCAGCCTGACCAGGCATAGATAACGTTTGCACCGAGTTGGGTGTTGTCTATGTTAACAACATAGTACTCCTCAGGATCGAAGCCTGTTCCAACTGCTGTGACCTCTGAACCGTCATTCTTAATTGTGGATGGTTCAACGTATAATGTTGGTGTCACTGTGAATACGGCACCCGCTATTTCTGCTCCGTCGAATGGCCACGAATCGTCACCTACGACATCGTGGTCACCGCCGTAGGCGTGGGGTACTTTGAAGGTGACGGTCACGTTGAACTTACCGTCTGAACCTGTTGTGCCGTTGACAAAGTTGTACCATTTATCATCATAATAACTCTTCTCATACCAGTAGATGCCGATCTTCCTATTGGCTGGGAAGCCGTAGACTGTGCATGTTACAGTTGTGTCGACTGGACCTTCCTCAGGTTCAAGTATCAACGTCGGATGGACAATTATAGAGAATATGTAAGTTACACCCGCGTTTGTGACCTTGACTACATGTGTTCCCATCGGGAGCTCAGGCACTGTCAACGTTGTGTTGAAGTAGCCAGTCGCGTTCGGGGTTACGCTTCCTAGGGATGTGTCGCCCACTCTGAAGGCTACATCCCCTGTTGGGTTCCACCAGACACCGGCAACAACTATAGTGTCAAAGACGTAAACGTTAAGTTCCAATGTATTGTTGCCAGCTCCTATAGTTCTTGGGTCTGGAGACATATAAGCAGTTTGGCCGTACTTCACTGATTTCAACTGTATGAACGCCCTTGCATATTCAGTGTAGGTTACGGAATCAACTAGGGTTGCTGTTGCGTTGTACCATACGTAGACATTGACAGTGTCACTCGGTATTGTGCCTGTTCCAGTCCAATCTTTCTTTAAATCTTTGATGTTCCATGTGTATGTGAACTTGCCGTCGTCACCTGTCGTTGCTTGGCCGAAGACTGAATCACTTGCATTTGCAGAGCCATAGGTCAAGTTAAGCAGCTTGCCAGGTGAGAGTGCGACTCCAGTCAATGTTACACTTCGTCCGCCAGGTCCAGATGTCGGAGACAATTCTATGCTCGGCAATATCTCAACTATCTGGGAACTGACAGCAACGGAAGTGACAGAGCCATCGAATATCTTTATAAACTTGTAGTCAGCCGTAATGTCGAACGGTATCGGACCGATAAGTACTTTATAATCGGTGGTGCCATCATTAAACTTTCCAATGTAGAAGTCAGCCTTCCCACCCTTAAGAAGCGTATTTGTCTTAGTTACCTTCTTAAGCGGAGACGAGTCTAAGTCGCTTACATAGAAACCAGTGGCATAACACTTATCATCAGTGCTAATCTGCGAATATCCGTCCTTGCTTATGTAAAGGTCAAATTGCCCACCGGAAAACGTGACCAACGAATCATTTATGTAAAAGATTATGGCAAAGTATTTGTCTGTAACAGCTACACCGCCGTCAATTTTGCTAGCCTCATTTGAACCTGCCTTTATAGAGACATTGTAATTCGCTATGGTAATAGTCGTAGGGGTATCTGGATCATCAACACCTCCTAGCTTTGGATGGCCTGTTGAAGCTTGAACAAGAAGCGTCGGCGAGAGTGCAGTGAACATTGAGAGTACTAATACCGCAATAGTCAGTGTCGTGTATGCTTTCTTCTCATACTGCATTTTTCTTTTCCCTTCTTAACTTAGCGCATAAATTCTTCGCCTCTTAAGTATTTATAGCTTGTGTTAACAATTCGTAACATTTTGTCTACAAATAGTTAAGGATAAAAAATACATATTATGAGTAAATATTCAAAATTAACATGAAAATATAAATCCTACAAACCACGCGCCGACGCTTAGAAACAAGACAGCAAGGGACAGGCAATAACCAAACTAACCAGATGCGACTCAAAGCAATTTTAAGGGTTAGCTGAAGAAGAGAACCTCAAACGTATAATCCCCTTAAAACATTCATTCCCAAGGGTTCCATAACCTAAAGAGTTCATAGCCCCCTCAATAAAGCTGCAAACAAGCAACGTCCTCTCCTGAGAGAGCAAGGTTGAGACGCATTTAAACTCAACAAAACCCAACTTACGCCTAACATCAACCTCGTTCAGGTCAAACTGCCCAGCACGCAGCATACGCGCCAAAGAGTTGACTGGGTCGCTGGACCTCCCCTTAAGGTATAACCCACACCATCTGCCCGCATGATACCAAAGCCTCTGAAGAACTTCACTATCCCCCGAAGAGAATCTTTTAATCATAAACTCCAAAAAGTCCCTAGGTACAGAGGTGACTCCAGCCTCCTTGTAGACACCTAAAATCTCGTAGTCCCCAATCACATCCTCTAAGCTTAGCCCCAACTCATAAGCCTTAACAGCCTGCTCAAGAACCTCAGTCATATAACTATACAAGGTCTTACCTTGACGGCTGGCTGCTTCCTTGAGCTTCTGAATTAGTTCGCCCGGTGCCCTAACAAGCTTCTTCTCTCTTGAAACGTTCCGAGTCATCATTCACCCTTCGACTTAACAAATTTCAATCTTATGATACCCTTCGAGACATCTCCTTCAACAAGGTCATAACCCAACACCTTCAAAGCACCCTCCAGGAACCTACTGAAAAGACTCGTATAGACCTCTGAAAACTTCGAACTCAAACATGTGACAGTTAAATATTCTCCTTCTTGAGAGACCTTAAAATCTGAGACATCCCAGAAAAACTTATTCACCGCATCCTCAAAAGTGGCAAGGTCTTCACAGTACCGTCCATACCACTCCCCAGTCTCATACCAAAGATTGCTCATCCACTGCTTCCCCAACCGTTCATAGCCGCGTTCAACGAGCTCGTAAAAAATCTTCTCAGGGAAGGTTGAGAATCCAGCGTCCTTCGCCGTCTTGAGCAGTAACCTATCATCCAAAATTTCTTTAAGCGTCAAACCAAGCGACTCTGCCCTGACAGCCTGCTCCAAAACATCATTCACATAATCGTAAAGCGTGCCCCTCCGAGCAGCAATCTCAGAGATCTTATTGGCTAGGCTGAGCCTTGCAGCGAGCAGCTTCCTCTTCTCCCTCGTTTCCTTCCTCAACTCCTGCACAATCTTAGGAATATCCCTTCGACCTTCTAACCTATCAGGCGGTAATTCATCCTTCATAACACATTTCTCTAATTCCGTTAAGTAAGCTCAAAACACTCTTATGTATTTTTAGGAATAAAAGATATTCGTTTTTCAACTTTAAGAGCAACTTTTACAGCAAACTCACGAAGGGAACCTTCCAGTCAAATTTTTGAAAGGTCTAGAATCTCATGAAACCAGAGGCGCATAAAAACTAGACTTTTTTAATCCAAAACTATAGCGCGCCATATCAAAGGTTGAGAAACGATCCAAGATGAGCTCAGAAAAACTTAAATATCGTCATAGAATTATTGCGCCTACACCAGAAAAGGTGAGCAATTGATGCACCTATGACCATCCCCCAAGAAGAAAGGAAAACTTTTTTGCTTCCGTCGAGAAAAAGGCTGGTCGAAGGCATTTACTGAACGTTCAAAATTGGTGGGTTAACCCTTGGATTATGCGGTGGAAACATTCAACCTGACCAAGATATTCGAAACAAAGGAGAAGGGTAAGAAAAGATCCGTTAAGGCAGTCGACCACATCAACCTAAAAGTGAAGAAGGGAGAATTCTTTGGACTACTAGGTCCAAACGGAGCTGGCAAAACAACGCTGATAAAGATACTCTGCACGATTATCTTGCCAGATGAAGGAACAGCAAAAGTCAACGGATACGACATATTGAAAGAGTCCTACCAAGCCAGATGCAGCTTCGGATGGTTCCATGGAGAAACAGGCGGTCGATCACTCTATTGGAGGCTGAACGCTGAAGACAACCTAAAATTTTATGCCTACCTCCAGAACGTTCCGCAAGAAGTCGCAAAAAAAAGGATCGACGCCCTCCTCAAATTCTTCGGACTGAATGAGGATAGAAAGAAGCTGGTGAAAGAATACTCAACTGGAATGAAGGTGAGAGTCATGCTTGCCAGAGCTCTGCTTCATAACCCACCGATCCTCTTCATGGATGAACCCACAATTGGAC